>PUMX01000144.1 GCA_003552485.1 Candidatus Hydrogenedentota bacterium | reverse complement strand
CAATGGCGCTTATCACCGCGTATTCGTAATTCGGATCGGGTTTGGCTACGTAATGATCCAGCTCCGTCAGCCCAAGGGCATTCAGATCCCGGTCTACGTCGGGCGCAGTCGTTGACACACACCCCATAAGCACAATACCCATTGCGGCGACGGCCGCCGCAGCGTTTCGTATAACCATACTGCGTTCCTCTTTTCTTTATCTTGATGACGCCGAAAATATGACTGGAAGACGCAGTAACCATACGGAACGCGGGGCATAAGTTCAAAGTGGGGGAGAGACCGCCCGATGAACGATGGCGCTGCCCGAGAGAATTGCGGCCGGTATCGGAGTCTTGTCTGAGGAATCGTCCGCGCGCCCGCCTTTGTCTTGATCGCTGATTCGGGTTCTGAGCTGCAAGAAGCGAAAAGGCAAAAGGAGATTGCCTTTTGACAAAGAGCACGCTATTGGCTACTTTGGGGCAAAGGCGGCGGGGAAACCGTCAGCATTCACGATAACGAAGGGGATGTCCCGCGGAAGCAGAACAACATGACTAAACCGGGTGAACTGGAAAGTAAAGATCGCGCGCAATGGTCGTCCGAACGCGCGTTTGTCTTCTCGATGGCCGCTGCGGCCGTCGGTTTGGGCAACTTGTGGCGTTTTCCTTATATGGTCGGGGAGAATGGCGGCGCTGCGTTCATCCTCGCCTATCTCATTGCGCTGATCATCATCGTAATGCCCATCATGATGCTTGAAGTCAGCGCCGGCCGTCTCGCACAAGGCAGCACAGTGCATACCTTCGCGCAGGTCAACCGCTTTGGCAAGTTCTTCGGGTGGTGCGTAGTCGCACTGACCGCTGGCATCACAAGCTACTATCTCGTCATCACTGGCTGGACCCTGGGATACGCCATAGATGCGTGGCGGGGGAACCTGCGTGATTTTGACGCGTTTACCGGCGGCTACAATTCGCTGTGGTATTTCCTTGTCGTCGCGGTGCTCGTCGTTGGACTGCTCATCAAAGGCGTAAAAGCGATCGAGCAGTTCTCGAACTACCTGATGCCCGTGCTGATATTGACCATCGTCACGCTTATCGTGGTGGCGAGCCGCATGCCTGGCTGGGCCGAAGCCAGGCAGTTTCTCCTACAAGCCGATTTCTCGCGCCTCACCGACACCCGGCTGTGGATGTTCGCCATCGGCCAAGCGTTCTACAGCGTAGCCGTGGGCCAAGGCTACCTGACTACCTATGGCAGCTACATTCCTCGCGACACGCATGTGCCCCGCGCCTGCCTCATTGTTGGCGCCACCGAGACCTGTATCGCCATCATGGCGGGCTGGATGATCTTTCCCTTCGTGTTCAGCTACGGCCTGGATCCCGGTGAGGGCAGCCAGCTAGCCTTCTCGACATTGCCCATGGTGTTTCAAGACATGGCCTGGGGCGCGCCCTTGGGGATTCTGTTCTTCACGCTATTCTTCCTCGCGGCATTCAGCTCATGTATCGCCGGGATGAAGGTGGTCATCGCGGCAATCGCGGAAGAGTTCGATTTGGGCGAGCGGGCGGCGGTGTTCTCGGTCTTTGGCCTGATGATAGTGCTCGGGACGCCGTCAGCCCTCAGTTTCACGCCCGTCGAGTTGACCGTGGCTGGCATGCCTTTCCTCGACTTCATGGACCAGTTCGGCGGCACGAACGTGGTTATTGCGTCCGGCGTCATCGGCGCGGCGCTGTTTTGCTGGTTCGTGCCCCGCGAACGCGTGCGCGGCGCCCTCGGCGTGCGCACCACATGGTGGGAATGGCGCATCTACACCGTCGGCCGCGTGCTGCCGTTCATCGTAGTGGCCTGGCTGTTATGGACGTTGTTGTAGGAGAGTGGCTTTCAAGGCGGCTTGCTTGAAGGGGCCGAAGACGACTAACAACCCCCCAGCAGACGTCAGTAGCTCCTTGCGGTATTACCTCGACTCGGTAAACAGCGGGGCTTCCAGGACGCATGCTGGGGGAAGGAATTCAATCCATCAGATGCGCGTAACGATTAAGATGCTGATGAGCAGGCCCAGCGTGGCGCCGCCATAACACAGTGCGCTCACGGCTTTTTCGTAGCTCCGCAGGCCAAGGTCCATAAGCATGTGGCGGATACGGTGAGCGCAGTGAAAAAACGCGAGCCCTATTACGACAACGAGCACAAGTTTCACGAAACCGCTGCTCAGCAAGTTACTAAGCTGTTCGTGGCGCTCGGCTGCTTCGCCGGCGTCTATAGTGGGCAAGACAAAACCGGTAGTGATGACCAACGCGGGAACCAAGAGCGACGCGAGTACGCCCCCCGCCGCAAACAAACTCCACCAAAATGCTTCTCTTGACCGGCTCACGACAACGTTTCTCCCTACTGACCTTTTTCCGGATTAAGTGGACACGGCCCAGATAATTAACGCGGTAAGTACGATTAACGGCGCGTAGCCGTTCGCAATGGAAACCCATATATCAGGGACCCGGCGCTCTCCGATGAATATGGGCATGACTTGGCTGCTGCTGTTAAACCATGTGACGGAGTGCCACAATGCGCCTGCGAGCGCCAAGACATGGCCTACCACAGCCAATGGATGCGTAAGCGCCGCCAGATGCGCCTCGAATGCTTCCGCGCCGCCAGCCAAGCGGCTCAAAAACACGAGAAGAAAAACCAGATACCCCGCAATGATCACCGCGGTAGTCTCGCGGATCATAAACAAAGTCCAGTTCCGCCGCTCCAAAAACCACGACGGTTTCACGGACGGTTGCCGCAAATCGCTCATTTGCGCACTCCTTTCGGCGTCAGCAGGTTCAAATACCATTGCTTGGCCGCGTCAACCTTGGCTTTCTGAATGGCGCCGGCTGGATCCACATGCTTCGGGCACACCACCGAACACTCGCCCACGAATGTGCATCCCCACACGCCGTGGTCCTCACTCATAGCGTCAATACGCTCTTTCTTGCCGGCATCTCGTGAATCCAGGTTATAACGTTGCCCCAAGGCGAGAGCGGCCGGGCCAAGAAACTCAGGGTGCAGCCGCATTACGGGACAGCCCGCGTAACACAACATGCAGTTAATGCACATTGAGTGTTCTCTGAATCGAACCAATTGAGCTGGCGTCTGCCGAAACTCGCCTTTGCTGGTGTCGTCCACATCCTCCCGGATTATGTACGGTCTGACTTCCTCAAGCTTTTCCATGAATGGGCTGAGGTTGATAATGAGATCTTTTTCGACCGAGAAATGCTGAAGCGGTTCGACACGGATCGGGCCGGGCGCGTAGTTGCGGATAAGCGCATTGCAGCTCAGCTTTGGATCGCCGTTGATCATCATGCCGCAGGAGCCGCACACGCCCATCCGGCACGACCATCGATACGCAATCGTGCCGTCCAGTTCGTCGCGAATCCAGTTTATGGCGTCCAGAACGACCCAATGATCCTCATAGGGGGTTTCATATGTCTGAAAGGACGGTTCGCCGTCTTTTTCCGGATCATATCGGTAAATTTCTAGCGTGATCCGTTTCTCTTCCGCCATTCCACCTCTGCTCCTGGCTCAAGCCCAACGCGTATCGGCGGCTGACTTCGCCGGCCGCTAAGCGCCGCGCTGCTTCATTGAAATGCGTCTCTCTTCCAAGCGTTCAACGATCAACTGTACTTGCGCTCGCCTGGAGGAAGATTCGTTATGGTCACGGGCTTCCAGTCGATTCTGGGCCCTTCGCCCTCGCGCCAGTAGGCCAATGTATGGGTTAGAAAGCGTTCGTCGTCCCGTTGCGGATGATCAATACGCTGATGAGATCCGCGCGACTCAGTGCGGTTGTAGGCGCTATTGGCTACAGTCTCCGCTACATCCAGCATGGAGCGCAGCTCAAGAGCGTTAATGAGCTGAGTATTATAGGTGAGGCCCGTGTTGTCGAGCCCTACGGATTCCAACTGTTCTTTCAACTCACTCACAGTGGCGCAGGTTGCCCGCAGCGATTCTTCCCGACGATAGATTCCACACCCTTCTTCCAGTGAGTGACGCAGCTTATTGCGGATATGGGCTGGACGTATCCCGTTGCGTTTGTCATTGGCAAGATACTTTTCGCGAATGCGGCGCTCTTCGTCATCAGCCTGCGCCTTAATGGTATCGGCGTTGGCGCGCGCCGCCTGCTCGGCTTCCCGAGCCGCCGCTTCACCCGCCCGCGCGCCAAATACCAGCAACTCCGTCAACGAATTCGAGCCCAAACGGTTGGCGCCATTCACGGAAACACAGGCGCATTCCCCGGCGGCGAACAGTCCTT
>PUMX01000106.1 GCA_003552485.1 Candidatus Hydrogenedentota bacterium | reverse complement strand
TTCTTGTTTGCCGCTGCCGTTTCAATATGGACAACAAGAACAAACTCGCCTTTGGCCGGAAACGCATCCGAGTCGTCAGCGATACTCTCAATGGAGCCGGTGACGACCTGTTCGTAGCATTTGGTCATTTCGCGCGTTATCGAAACCGCGGCTCCGGGAATATTTTCCCTCATGGTGTTCAATGTGGCGCGCACCCGTCCGGGCGCTTCAAAAAAAACATGTGAGCCGCCGAAGGCCGAACAGCGCGTCAACAATTCTTTGGCCTGGCCGGCCCTGCGCGGAAAGAAACCATGGAACGTAACGGGATCGGCGGGCAATCCGCTAATCGAGACCGCGGCGGCGAACGCCGACGGGCCGGGGACGGCATTGACAGGAATACCCGCCTCGAGCGCGGCTTGGACAAGAACGCGCCCCGGATCCGAAAGGCATGGGGTCCCCGCATCGGCGATGAGGGCCATCACGTCCCCTTGGATCATGCGTTCGATGAGTTCAGGAGTCTTGTCGCGCTCGTTATGCTCATGGAGACTGGTGAGCGGGGCGCCAATGCCGTAATGGGCGAGCAGCCGCCTGGAATGACGGGTGTCTTCGGCGGCGATAAGATCGGCCTCGCCCAGTATGCGCAGGGCTCGCGCCGAGATGTCCTCAAGGTTGCCTATTGGCGTGGCGACCACATATAAGCGTCCCATCGGCACTTCTCCCCTTAATGAGCGGCGCCGGGACCGCTGTGAGCACACGCATGCCCCCCATCTACCGTGCTAGTAAGTCTTCTGCTGGGATGGCCGCTTGCCAAAGCGGCGGGACATCGCCTACATCTCCGTCTCCGCATGATATTCTTGAAGCGAGCGAACCTCGAGTTCTCCATCCCGCATCGCCCGAATGCCGAGCACGCCAGCCTTCGCCGCCGCCAACGTGGTCATTGTTGGCAATGAATGCTCAAGAGCCGTGCGCCGAATCGTACGATCATCGTAGCTCGACTCCATCCCCATGGGCGTATTAATGATCCAATCGATTTCTTCGTTAATGATGCGGTCAACCACATGGGGCCGGGCTTCGCCGACTTTGTAAACCTCGTCCACATCCAGGCCCTGCTTGCGCAACGCCTCCGCCGTTCCTTTTGTAGCCATGAGGCGGAAGCCCAAGTCCACAAGGTCCCGTCCGAGCGAGCCCATGAGCGCTTTATCACGATCATTCAGACTCAGGAAAACCGTACCACTCTCCGGCATTCGGTTGCCCGCGGCCACCTGACTCTTCGCGAAAGCCAACCCCATGCTGCGGTCAATACCCATGACCTCACCCGTGCTCCGCATTTCCGGTCCCAGCAGAATATCCACCCCCGGGAACTTGATAAAGGGCAGCACGACTTCTTTGGCCGACACCGCATAGGGCACGGGATCCGCGGTTACGCCCAATTCGCGCAACGTCTTCCCGGCCATCAGCCGCGCAGCCAGTTTCGCGAGCGGCACGCCGGTGGCCTTGCTCACAAAGGGAACCGTGCGCGAAGCGCGTGGGTTGACTTCGATGATGAACACTCGGCCCTCATGCACCGCAAATTGAATGTTCATCAACCCGATGACATTGAGTTCGCGCGCCAAAGCGCGAGTCTGGCGCTTGACTTCGCCAAGGGTTTCCTCATCGAGATCATAAGGAGGCAAGATACACGCGCTATCGCCCGAGTGGATGCCTGCTTCTTCGATGTGCTGCATGATGCCGCCCACGACGACATCTTGACCGTCGGACAAAGCGTCCACGTCCAGTTCGATGGCGCCCTCAAGAAACTTATCGATCAACACCGGATGCTCCGGAGAGGCATCAACGGCGAAGTTCATATACCGATCCAAGGAAGTGCGGTCGTACACAATCTCCATGGCTCGTCCGCCCAATACAAATGAGGGGCGCACAACGACGGGGTAACCGATCTGTTCAGCCACGATCTCGGCTTCTTCTGTTGATGTGGCGGTGTCGTTAGGTGGTTGGAGCAAGTCCAACTTCTCGACGAGCGCGCGGAATAATTTGCGGTCCTCGGCGCGATCAATACTCGAGGGGGAGGTGCCAATGATGGGCACGCCCGCGGCCTCGAGACCATTGGCCAAGTTGAGCGGCGTCTGACCGCCGAATTGAACAATGACGCCCTTGGGTTGCTCCCGCTCGTAGATGTTCAGTACGTCCTCCAGCGTCACGGGCTCGAAGTACAGGCGGTCCGAGGTGTCATAGTCCGTGGACACGGTCTCGGGATTGCTGTTAACCATAATGGTCTCGTAACCGTCTTCCTTCAACGCGAAGGCTGCATGTACACAGCAATAGTCGAACTCGATGCCCTGGCCGATGCGGTTGGGACCGCCGCCGATAATCATGATCTTGTGTTTGTCGGTGTCCCGAACCTCATCCTCGTCACTGTAGGTCGAGTAATAATAGGGCGTGTAAGCCTCGAACTCGGCGGCGCACGTGTCCACTTGTTTGAAGGTGGGGATAACGCCGAGCTTCTTCCGATGCGTACGCACGGCAAGCGGGGCCATGTTCCACATCTGGCCGAGCTGATGATCGCTGTAGCCTAATTCCTTAGCTTTGCGCATCACTACCGCATCGTCTGGGCCGGCCGCGCGGATTTCGGCCTCCGCTTCGACGATCTCCTTCATATTGCGCAAAAACCAGGGATCGATCCACGTGGCTTCCTGCACTTCCTCCACCGTAGCGCCTGCACGGAACGCCTGCGCGATGCGCAGCACGCGGTCAGGCTCCGGCGTGCGCACGGCTCGTAACAAGGCGTCTTTTTCCTCGGGCGTATTCTCCTTGCCGGTCAACGGCTTGTCGCGCCCGTCGGCGCCGAGTCCGTAACGGTTGATTTCCAAGGAGCGAAGCCCTTTTTGCAGGGATTCCTTGAAGGTGCGGCCGATGCTCATCGCTTCGCCCACGCTTTTCATCTGCACCGTGAGCTGCCGTTCGGCAAGTGGGAACTTCTCAAAGGCCCAGCGCGGAATCTTCGTAACACAGTAGTCAATGGTGGGTTCAAAGCAGGCGGGGGTTTCCCGAGTGATGTCGTTGGGAATTTCGTCAAGCGTGAAGCCCACGGCCAGCTTGGCCGCGATCTTAGCGATCGGGAACCCTGTCGCCTTGGAGGCCAATGCTGAACTGCGTGATACACGCGGATTCATCTCAATGACCACCATGCGGCCTGTATTGGGGTCGACGGCGAATTGAATGTTAGACCCGCCCGTGTCGACGCCGATCTCGCGGATGACCGCGATGGCGGCGTCGCGCATTACCTGGTATTCCCTATCCGTAAGAGTCTGAGCCGGCGCGACGGTGACACTGTCGCCTGTATGCACGCCCATGGGATCAAAATTCTCGATCGAGCAGATGATAACAACATTATCATTGAGATCCCGCATCACCTCGAGCTCGAATTCCTTCCAGCCAAGCACGGATTCCTCGACGAGCACCTGATGAACCGGGCTGAGATCAAGGCCCCATTCGACCACATGATCGAATTCTTCCTTGTTAAATGAGACGCCCGCGCCCGAGCCGCCCAGCGTATAAGCGGGGCGCACAATGGCTTGATAATTCAGGCGCTCGCCCAGCTCCTTGGCGTCGGCCAGATTACTGACTACCTGGCTGACTGGCACCTCGAGACCGATGGCCGTCATGGCTTGTTTAAACAAGCCCCGATCCTCGGCCTTGAGAATGGCATCCAGGCGCGCTCCGATAAGCTCGCAGCCGTACTTGGCGAGCATCCCGGTCTCAGCAACCTCCTTGGCGAGGTTGAGCCCGGTCTGTCCGCCCACCGTGGGAAGCAGCGCGTGGGGCCGTTCACGGCGAATAATGCGCTCAAGCGTATCGGCCGTCAGCGGTTCTATATACGTTCGATCCGCCATGTCGGGGTCGGTCATGATGGTGGCGGGGTTGCTGTTGACCAGCACCACCTCATAGTTTTCCTCGCGCAAAGCTTTGCAAGCTTGGGCGCCCGAGTAGTCAAATTCGCAGGCCTGGCCGATAACAATGGGGCCGGACCCGATGAGCATAATGCGGCTGATATCGGTGCGTTTTGGCATGAGTCCTCGATGACGGTCGACCGTGGGCGCTCCTGTCAGGCACACCACGCCCCCGTTGCTGCATTCCAGGGTGTTGAGCGGTAGGCGGTCAGTCAGCCTTCCGCCGGTGATAGAGCGGCGTCGCGCGGCGGGGCAATCTAGCGGGTGATATCCAGTATCTCCATCTCCAGATCGCCTGCCGGAACCTTCGCGACAACCGTGTCGCCGACACTCTTCCCCAGCAGCGCCTTGCCGACCGGCGATTGTGCGGAAAGCTTTCCGCCGCCTATATCGGCTTCCACAGAGCTGACCAGGGTGTAACACATTTCCTTGTTGGTCTTCTTGTTTAACACGCGGACGGTCGCCCCCAGGTAGGCCTTGTCCGCGTCGATATCGCTATCATCCAACACGACAGCCCGCGCGATCTTGTCCTCGAGATCGCGGATGCGCGCCTGAAGCATGGCCTGTTCGTCCTTGGCCGCGTGATATTCGCTGTTCTCTTTGAGATCTCCGAAGCCCCGTGCGGTTTCGATGGCCTCGGCCACCACCCGCGTGCGCTCGCGGCATGCGTCGAGTTCCGCCTTGAGTTTCTCGAGTCCCTCTTCCGTAACGTGCAACTGTTGCATAATGCGTTTGCGGGTTCCTCTTCTGAAGCCTTCGTGATTCGCTGGGCATGGGCGGCGCTGATATCGCAGATTATAGCAAAGAAGAGGCCCCGCGCCAACCAAACGCCTGGACCGGTTCCGCACCCCAAGCGCATGCTTTGTCGTGGATTGGCGTTACCTCGGGCATACCCATTATTATGGTGGTATGACGAGTGAGTCCACGGCGGCAAGTCAAGAGGCCATTGTTCGCGTCGGGCCGGCGGGTTGGTCCTACAAGGACTGGAACGGCCGCGTGTATCCAAAAGGCTTGACTCGGCGAACGCATCCGCTCGCCTATCTCGCTAGGTTCTTTGACACTATCGAGGTCAATGCTAGTTTCTACCGTCCAGTCGATCCTCGCAACGCGGAACGATGGGTAGAGCACGTCGCGGAAAACGCTCGTTTTCGGTTTGCAGTTAAGCTGTGGAGACGCTTCACGCATGAGGGCGGGCGATGGCCGAGTTCGGGTGAAGTACAGCATTACCGGGCGGGCATTGCTCCTTTGCATGAGGCCGGAAAACTGGGCGCGTTGCTTATTCAGTTTCCCTATAGTTTTCACCGGACCCCGTCAACGCGCGACTGGCTCCGGCGGATTGTTGAGACCTTTCAAAACTTCCCCTTGGCCGTCGAATTTCGCCACAACTCCTGGAACACGCCCGAAGTGTTCCAGGGCCTACGCCAACACGACATCGCGTTCTGTAACATCGACCAGCCCGTGATCAATGAGTCGATCGGACCTACCGAGGCGGTTACGGCGTCACTGGCCTACGTGCGGTTGCACGGACGCAATTACGATACATGGTTTCGGGAAACAGCCGATCGTGACGCCCGGTACAATTATCTTTATACTGAAGAGGAACTAAAGCCTTGGGTTGCCCGGATTGCGCGCATGTGTGAGCGGGCGGCCGAGATATACGTTGTAACCAATAACCATTTCCAAGGCCAAGCTGTGGTCAACGCGCTCGAACTGAAACATGCGCTCGGATGTAAGATGGATCAGGCGCCGGAACCGTTGCTTGAGCTCTATCCGAGTCTTAACCGATTGCTCGGCGGCGGGCAGGCAAGACCGGGGCGAGACCCATGAAAGAGCGTGGAGGTGGACGCGCCGGGCGAATGCTGATCGTTTTTGGGCCGGCGGGGTAGGATCTGTACGTGTCAAGAAATCACACAGTGCGGGTAATCTGGTACATAACCGCAGCGGTTGTCGTGCTGTCGGCGGCCGTAGTGTTGGGCCGTTCCCTGCTCGGCGCCGGTGCGCCCAGCATCTTCGATACCGAGTTTCAGAACCGAGTTGACCGGATGCTCGCTTTGCTAGAGGATGATCCACAGTTTCGCGACGAAGCAACGCGGGCCGCGATTGAAGAGGTGGCTGCATACGCGGAGCAGGATGGGCTCCAGAGGGCGGAGGCGTACTTCGCGCTGGGCACTCGGTTTCAAGGCGCGGGTGAACCTGAGAAGGCGGAAGATGCGTACCGGTCCGCCATTGAACTGGATCCCAAATGGAGCCGGCCCCATCACGGTTTGGGGGTGGTTTTACACGAGATGGGGCGCTGGGACGAGGCCGAGGCGGCGCTTCGGCGCGCCATCGAACTCGAACCCGATTGGAGCCGAGCCCATAACGGCCTTGCCATAGTGCTGCGCATGACCAACCGGCTCGAGGAAGCGCGCGAACACGCTGAGCGCGCCGTCGAACTCGCGCCTGACAATGTGGCGTCGCGTAATAACTATGGCAACTTGCTCGTACGCCTGGAAAAGTACGAAGAAGCCGAGGAAGAATATGGGTTGGCTATCGAGCTCGCCCCTGATCACCCGGCCCCTTACTACAACTTGGCGTGTGTAAGCAGTTTGCGCAGCAAGAACGAGCAAGCGTTGCGGTATCTTGAGTTAGCCATCGAACTCGATGAAGTATTCCGCGAGCAAGCCAGAATTGACGACGACCTCGATCCAATCCGCGACACCGAGCAATTCCAAAAGCTGGTCTATCAGAATAACGCGGAGTGAAGCGCGAAATACTTGCAATCGCCGGATGACCACCCTAGGCGGATAATGTTTCCCGGCGCTCCGGGTCAGCCATCACGTGGACCTATCCCTCTCGTTGACGCCCCGCGCGGGGAAAGACGCGCCCGACGCTTAGCGAACGAAACGGATGAGCCCAGCCGTCACAGTCTACTCAGGCTTTGCTTGGAAAAGATCCGCCAGGACCGAAAGGCTGGGCGTAGCCGCAGCCTCGCTGTTCTCTTCTTGAATGGTCAAGTATATTTCGCGGCGGTGGATGCTGACGTGTTTAGGGGCTGTGATGCCCAATCTCACTTGATTCTCTTGGATTCCGAGCACCTTGATCTCGATATCATCGCCGACCATGATGCTTTCTTCAGGTTTGCGTGTCAGTATAAGCATGGGGTGCGCCGTCCTTTGCCTCCTTGCGGGATTGCGCGCTTCCGAAATAGTACTGAATGGGGTACGAGTTGTTCTCCAGGACGAGTTGCTTCGCGAGTCCAGTCTGCGGGTTTAGCAGCAACGGCGCCCGCAGATTGGTCCTCACCTGCGTGCGGTCAGCGGGCACAACAACGGTAGTCAACACCTTGACTTCGTCTTCCGACGCCGCGCCGAGGTCGCGCAAATCGCCCGCCGTAACAGTGGCGTGGTAGTTCGGCGCCACCGTCCGCGGATCCAACAGCAGGAATGCGAGTTCGCCGTTCTCTACTGACTGGAGCCATTGCAGGGCGCCATCTTCGCCCGCCGGCAGCAACAAGAAACGTCGATATTGCTGAAAACCCAACAGCGGCGACGTCAGCTTTACCACTTTGTCCTCGTCGTACTCAACTGTGCCGAACCGGCTTGTGTGAACTTCCATTGCGTGTATCGTCCAGGAATTTCCGTATTGAGTTAGTGTGCATCACGGGTTCGAACGCGAGCCAGTTCCTCCCCCGCCATATCAGCACGTGTGTGTGGAGCGTGATTCCTGCCTTCTGATCCGGGTGTATCGGCAGAAGCCCAGGCATCCTTGAGCAGCATACGTCATGTCGGCGGGGCGGATTACGAATTCGGGAGCTGAGTCAAGCGGAATGCCGGGGGACCCCGTTGCCGCCGGAAAACCACAACGTGTCCGGGCCGATAAGCGCTTCCACCCTTTCGCGCAGGCGGTTCGTGGGCGCAACCCGGCATGCGTCGGTGGCGTGAACAGTAACTTCGCCGTGTTGAGGTGATATGCAGTGCAGGTATACATCGCATTTGCCGGGTTCGTTGCCCAACACTTCCGCGAGTTGGTGAAGCAACGATTCTTCTAACCCGATGGTGTTCAGGCGGATATGCACAGCTTTCGTAAGCTGGCTCTCGGCATCCTCGATGGAGAGAATGTCGTTGGCGATCAGCCCGGCCTCGCCATTGCGGTAGTTCACTCGGGAGGGCGCCATAATGATCATATCCGGGACCAGAAGCCCTGCCCTGTGTTCAAATACATCGTTGAACACAGTAATCTCGCAGGACCCTTCGAGCGTCTCGATAGACAGGAAGGCCATTTTCTTGCCGCTCTTGGCGGTCACGTGATGCTTGACGTTGGTGATAAGGCCGCCGATGACGACATCCTGTCCTTCGCGCGCGTCTGGAAGATTCACTAGGCTTAACGAGGTAAAGCGTTGCAGGGTTTCAGCGTGTCTCGCCAGCGGATGGCTGCTTACATAGAGGCCCAGCATTTCCTTCTCAAAGGCCAGGATCTCGTTTTCCGGCCATTCCTCCACGTCGGGCTTGTCGCGAAAGGCGTCCGCGCCTTCTTCGTCAGCAAACAAATCGAGTAGAGATGTTTGTCCGGCTTGCCGCTCCCGGTTGCTCATTTGTCCCTCGCTCAATGCGGCGTCGATGACCTCCTCGACCTGGCGCCGGCGCCAGCCGGTGTTTACGAAAGCGCCGGCCTTGTTTAGGCTTTCAATGACGCGGCGATTGATGTGGCGCGTGTCCATTCGGTTGCAGAAGTCAAAGATATCCCGGAACGGCCCGTTCTTTTCCCGCTCTTCGACGATGGCCTTGACAGGATTCTCGCCGACGTTCTTGATGGCGGCCATGCCAAAACGTATCGCGTCGCCCTCGACGCTGAACCACGCGTAGCTTTTGTTCACGTCCGGCGGAAGCACATCGATGCCCAGTTGGCGGCATTCGTTGATGTAGATGCCCACTTTGTCCAGGTTGCGCGACTCGCTGGTGAGCAGGGCCGCCATGAACTCGACGGGATAGTTAGCCTTGAGGTACGCGGTCTGATACGCCACAAAGGCGTAGGCCATGCTGTGGGACTTGTTGAATCCATACCCCGCGAACTGCTCAACTTTGTTGAATAGGGTCTCCGCAGTCTTCTGGTCGATGCCATTTTTTTGCGCGCCCTCGACGAAATGGGCCTTTTGCTCCGCCATGAGTTCGGCTTTCTTCTTACCCATGGCGCGCCGGAGAATGTCCGCCTGGCCTAACGTGAAGCCCGCGATGGCCCGCGCCATCTCCATGACCTGCTCCTGGTACAAAGCGATGCCGTAGGTTTCTTTCAGAATCGGCTCCAAAAGCGGGTGATCATAGGTGATCTCTTCGGGCTTGTGTTTGTTCTCGATGTAAAGGTCCTTAAGCTGCATGGGCCCCGGGCGATACAGGGCGATAAGCGCGCAGACCTCTTCAAGGCTTTCCAGACCAATCCGTTTGGCCAAGTCCCTCATGCCCGAGCTTTCCAACTGAAACACGCCGGTCGTCTTGCCCGAACGCAGGAGCGCGTAGGTAGCTTCGTCGTTCGTTTGGACTTCGTCGATGTCGAGGTCCACCCCCCGGTTTTCACGCACGAAGCGAGCGGCATCGTGAATTACTGTCAAGGTGCGAAGGCCCAAGAAGTCCATCTTAAGCAGCCCGACTTCTTCGACGCCTTTCATCTCGAACTGCGTGGCGACGACATCGCTTCCCGCCGCCTTGAACAAGGGCACGTACTCCATGAGCGGCTCGTCGCAAATGACCACACCCGCCGCGTGGGTGCCGCAGTTTCCAATGGTTCCTTCCAACCGCGAAGCAAGCCGCCAAAGGCGTTCGATTTGCGGATCTTCTTGGACCATCCGCTGCAACTCGGGTTCGCGTTCGTAGGCATCCTTTAACGTGATCTTGAGTTCGTCGGGGATAAGTTTGGCGATGCGATCGACTTCACCATAGGACATGCCCAAGACGCGGCCGACGTTGCGCACCACGTTTTTGGCAAGCATACGCCCGAAAGTGATGATCTGGCTGACGTTCTCCGCGCCGTATTTCTCACGCACATAGTCGATCATCTCCTCGCGGCGAATGTAGCAGAAATCGAGGTCAAAGTCGGGCATCGACACGCGTTCCGGATTCAGAAAGCGCTCGAAGAGCAGCTTGTACTTGATGGGATCAATATTGGTGATCTTCAGAGCGTAAGCCACCAGACTGCCCGCGCCCGAACCGCGGCCGGGACCGGTCGGGATGTCTTGCTGGCGGGCGAAATTAATGAGATCCCAAACCACAAGGAAGTAATCGACAAATCCCATGGACTCAATAACGCCCAACTCAAACTCGGCCCGGTCAACGAGATCCTGAGCGGGTTCGCCATAGCGTTCCCGCAACCCGTCGTGTACGAGATGCCGGAGGTAATCGGGCTTCTCGTAGCCTTCCGGTGGGACGTACTCTGGAATGAGATGCTGGTCAAGAGGCAACTCCACGTTACAACGTTCGGCGATCTTTTCCGTGTTGCTGACAGCGTCTGGCCATTGCGTAAACTTCTCCCGCATTTCTTCGGGACTGCGGAAATGAAACTCTTCGGTGGGAAAGCGAAAGTGGTCTTCGCTGTCTAGTTGCCCATTGGTCTGGATACACAGCAGCGCCTCGTGTGCGTCCGCGTCCTGCTTATCCACGTAATGGCAATCGTTGCTCGCCACCATCATGAGACCGTGCCGCTCGGCCAATTCGGCCAGCATCGGATTGATCTTCTGTTGCTCGGGCAGACCATGGTCTTGCAACTCGATGAGAAAATTGTCCTGCCCGTAGATTTCCACGTACTTCTTTATGGCGTCGTCGGCCGAGTCCATATCGTCATGGTTGAGAAGCAGTTGCGGAATCTCGCCCGCTAGACAGGCGCTGGTGGCGATGAGCCCTTCGCGATACTTCGCCAGTAGCTCAAGATCGACCCGCGGCTTAAAGTAGAAGCCTTCCAGGTAGCCGTAAGAACTCAACTTGCACAGATTGTGGTAGCCCGTGTCGTTTTCACAAAGGAGAAGGAAATGGTGGTACGCATCCCCGGCCCGGCCCTGCTTTTCGGTACGGTGGCCCTTGGCGACGTAAAGCTCGCAGCCGATAATGGGCTTGATTCCTTGCTTCCGCGCTTGTTCGTAGAACTCGAGCGCGCCGAACAACGCCCCATGATCTGTGACGGCCAGCGACTTCATGCCGTATTCGTGGCAGCGTTCAAGCAATTCGTGGATCCGGGAAGCGCCATCGAGGACGCTATACTCTGTATGGACGTGCAAATGAACAAAACCCGCGCTCATGCAAGCAACTCCTTCAATAACCGTAACGCGCGTTCAGCTGATTGTGCTTTGATTTCCTCACGGGCGCCGGAAAACACCGCCGATTCGCAACGCGCGCCGCTGGGTCCAGTCACGGCGATATACACGAGACCCACCGGTTTCTCAGCCGTGCCGCCGCCAGGGCCCGCTATGCCCGTCACGCCCACGCCGTATGTGGCGCCGAAGCGCCGCCGCGCTCCCTGCGCCATGGCTTCAGCCACGGGCGCGCTGACCGCGCCGTGGGCGATCAAAAGCTCCTCGGAAACGTCGAGCAAGGCCTGTTTCACTTCGTTGCTATAGGCCACAACGCCGCCGAGAAAGTATTCGCTGGAGCCGGTGACATTGGTGACGCGATGCGCGATAAGCCCCCCCGTGCAGGATTCCGCCGTGGCCAGCGTCGCCGCTCCCTCCCTGAGAAGCGCACCGATCACGCTCTCAATCGCTTCCAGATTATCGTTCACAATTCACCCACAACAACAAGGTCGCCCATCACGATTCATCGATCACCGCGCCAATGTCGATTAGATACTGCTGGCGGCCATTCCCGCCGTGCGGCGAATCGATGATTACGTGGCGGCCATCCCGGCTAATGCGGGGGTGCAGGTCACAACGCGAGCCGCCCTGATACTCTGAGGGCAAGTGAAACCGCCCCAACGCGATGGCCCGAGACGATGGAACGTGATACAGATAGGCAACTTGTTCGCGGTCATCGCCCAACGGATAGGTGTCCGTGACAATCCACTCGTGGTCTGTGTTCGGCACATAGGACTGGTGCCCGTTGGGCGCTCGCCAGACCGTTTCGACGGGTTCGCCCGAGCCGTCGTCATGGAACATCCGATACGCTCCGTTCGCCCAGATCAACACGCGCTCCGGGTCCCGCCAAGTGTAGTGGGACGCATTCCGGGCGGATAACAAGCGAATATCGCGGCCCTCCGGGGTGGCGGTGAATACCCGTGTGCCCGACGATTCGCCGGCCCAACGGTCGTAAAACAAGAAGCGCTCCCCATTGGGCGACCACATGCAGTGATAGAAGCGGTGCTTGTCGTCCGGGCCCGCATCGGGCGTGGGGATCTCGGCAATGCGTTCAAGTGACACAATGAGTTCAGTATCGCCGCTGTCCAGGTCAACCAACCAGACTCCGCACTCGGATGGCGCGGGGTCTTCATGGTGCGGGTCTTGTAAGCCGGGGTAGCCATAGCCGTCGCGCATATCATGAACGCGGCTGAAACTTGTGGTTACGGCTTTTCCTCCATCCCAACAGACATGATTAATCGCCCTGGGCACAGTGCGCAGATCCCCGCTGTTAACGTTGAGGATCCGGCACACGAAACGGTCACCCTCGCGGTCGTTCCAGAGAATCTCGTCCGCCGACCCCGGACGCCACTGCAGCATGCACCCTTGCTGCCAACACCACGCGCGGGACTCGCCAAGTTCGATCCATCGGTCATTGTCCTCGAGATCCACCATGCCAATGGTTATCACGTCATCGGGCTCCGGCTCCCGGTGTTCGAAATCGACTTGCATGCACAGCAAGTAGCGGTCGGTTGGATCGAGCTGATGTTTGTCGTAATAGCCGAACCAATGGAATCCCGGTCCTTGCGTGACCGCACGGATCGGAGCGATTTCCGGATCGGCCAGAGGAATAGCCAAAGGGTCGACCTCCGGCGCATCCTCCGCCGCACACGGCCGTGAACCCGTAAGCGCAGCGCCAAGAAGCCCGGCGCCAGCCCCTTGCAGAAAAGCGCGACGGGATAAGCGCGCCGGCCGCGTCGGCTTTGCGTAATCTGACATCAAGCATCCCCTGAGGTATTGGCGCCCCGATCCAATTGTAACAATGGCGACTCGGCCGACGCCGTGCAAATACTCAGCCCATCGGATAGCAGCCGGGGGAACGCAAGGTCCGCAGGCTAATGATGAGTTGCCTCCGTGCCGAATTAACGGTTAGCCACGTTACTCACGGCCGTATCAGGCAGCGATTGAGCAAACGCGTCAACTTGAATTCAATAGACTGCGGTATTCACAATTACCGGACCGTGTAGTCACAGCGTAGCAGCCTAGCTGGCCCTGCGGCAAGCCACAAGAAAGAGAGCGGAAAAACCGGTTGTGGTCTTGCGCGCAGCGGCTTGCGCCGTTATACTTCTCGTTGGGGACTGCCTTGGCGAAGAGCACGATAGGATGCGTGGGAGAGACGCCTTGAGAACCTTGGGATACTTCTTGATCGCCTTCCTTTTGGGGATTACGGCCGCCGCACAGGTCCGCGCGCCAGAGCGGTCATCGCCGGAAGAAAGAGAGCGTATTCAGCAACGCCTCAAGAAGGAAAACGAAGCGCGGCGCAATGAAATGATTCAACGCAGAGCGCAAGGTGGCGTTCGAGTGTTTGAGGATGAAGAGGGGGTGCCACTGCTAACCAACCGGGGCGAGCGTTACAGCGAACGGGGCGATCTCAAGGAGATTGTGATTGAGTATGACCCCATCGTGGTGCCCAATCGCTTGCGCCGGTTAAGCGCGCGTGACAAGCACTCGGCGAGCGATTTGGCTGATCTCGTTCGGCACTACGCCCGCCAATATGCGCTCGACGAACACCTCGTTTTCGCCATCATCCGGATTGAAAGCGCGTTCGATCAACATGCCGTCTCGTCCGCCGGCGCGCGCGGGTACATGCAACTCATGCCCGCGACCGCCGCGGAAATGGGAGTTCGCGACATCTTCGATCCCGCGCAGAACATTGCCGGCGGCACGCAGTATCTAGCCCGCATGTTAGAGCTGTTCGACAATAACGAGCGACTGGCGCTGGCGGCCTACAACGCCGGTCCGGAAAACGTCCGCCGCTACAACGGCATTCCGCCGTTCCAGGAAACGCGTAACTACGTACGGCTCGTGCAACAATACGCCAAGCTCTACAAGAACGAAGGCATTGGAGATGCCGACGTAAGCCCTCGTGCCGATGGTATGGCTCACCAATTGGCCTCGGCGGCGGCAGACGACATGTATACCGTTCATTTTCGCAGCGGCCTTTCTCAGCCGGCGGAAAGGATTCTGGAAGAAGACAACTACTACTACTTGCAGTATCAAGGGCGCACAGTGCCCGTACGCAAGGATCTTGTAAGCAGCATAGATGAACCGGCATAAGAACACGCGCCTTCAGCACACCGCTTCGCGGAAACAGGCGGCCGCAAGCGTCGGGTTCAGGGGAAAGCCTAAGGGGGTGCGCGCGTCATGTTATTGTGCTCGGATGAGACCCTGCCGCTTCAACCTCAACAACTTGTTTGCCTTCTGACGGCCTGATACGCGATCATCGCGTGTTGCCGCGCACGCGTTCGAGCGCTAGGCGATAGCAGACAACAGAAACGAGCGTTTCCTCGAACATCACCAAATCGAAGCAGAATATTGTCCGGCTGGCCAGGATTTCATCTGGCTGAGCGTTAACGATGTTATCGAAGACGTGCGCAACGGGAGAAGCGCCGTTTGTTCAGCGGCCACAATCCGAGGCGGTTTCGCACAAGAAGATAAAGGAGCCCAACGAATGAGCCTGCTGGGGTTGGATGTCGGAACCACGGGAACGAAGGCCGTGGCGTTCAATTTGGAGGGCGGGATTCTCGCTTCCGCCTACCGGGAGTATCCCCTGTACACGCCGCGCCCCGGGTGGCAGGAACTCGACCCCGAGGAGGTGTGGGGATGCGTGCGCGAGGCTCTGGGAGAGGTTGCCGGCAAGACGAGCCACGATCCCATCCAATCGCTTGCCGTATCGGCTCAAGGAGAGGCTTGTGTGCTGATCGCGCGTGACGGCTCGTGCCTGACACGCAGTCCGGTAACCTTCGACGGACGGACCGGCGGGATGCCCGCGTGGTGGCTTGAACGAATCTCACGCTTGGAGCTTGCGCAGATCACCGGTATGCCGCTGCACGGCATGTACACCTTGAACAAGGTGCTTTGGTGGAAGGAAAACGAGCCCGAGACCTTCGCAAAGGCCTGGAAAGTCTTATGCTACGAGGACTTCGTGCACCACCGCTTGGGCGTCACGCCCACCATGAGCCACAGTCTTGCGGGACGCACCATGGCGTTGGACGTCAAAAACGGACAATGGTCGAGACAGGTGCTCGACATTGCCGGGATCGACCCGGATCTGTTTGCGGACACAGCGCCGTCCGGACAAGCCATTGGGGTGATTCCGGATTCAGTTGCCGACGATATTGGACTGCCGCGCAATGTCGTCGTCGCCACGGGCGGACATGACCAGCCCGCTGGCTCCTTGGGCGCGGGCGTCACGAGCTCCGGCGAGGCCATGTATGCATCGGGCACCGTTGAATGCATAGCGCCGGTGTTTGACGCGTTTACGATTACGCCGGAAACCGTCGAGAACAACCTGTGTTGCTATCCGAGCTGTCTGGAAGGCCTGTACTCCAGCATATCCTTCAATTTCACCGGCGGCTCGTTGTTGAAGTGGTATCGGGACACTTTCGCCGGCGAGGAGAAGCGTGAAGCAGACAAGACTGATAAGGATGTATATGATTTAATCTGCGCCCAGATTCCCGAGGCCCCAGAGAACCTGCTCATTCTGCCGCATTTCACCATGACGGGCACACCCCATTTCGACACCAACAGCCGGGGCGCAATTCTCGGCCTGACGCTGGAAACATCCCGGGGCGAAGTGGTAAGCGCCATTCTTTCAGGCGTCGTTTATGAAATGAAAGTGAATCTTTCGTTGTTACAATCAGCGGGAGTGCCTATACAGCTGATAAAGGCTGTGGGAGGCGGCGCGAAGAGCCCGGTCTGGGTGCAGCGCAAGGCCGATATATTGGGTGTGCCTGTAGGTGTCTTGGAGACCACGGAAGCGGCTGCGTTCGGCGTGGCCATGCTAGGCGGCAAGGCCGTTGGCGCGGTTCACGATTTGCGCGAAGCAATTTCGGGCTTGGTCAAGGTGAAAGACGTCCGCCAACCCGATCCTGGCAAACAGGCAGCCTACGAGGAACGTTTTGAGCTGTATAAGGAACTGTATCCCGCGTTGAAGCGTATAAACCACGGTTTGGCGGCTTTACAGGAGGATTGAAAAGCGGCGTATGACAAACGAAAACCAATCACAGCAGGCATTTCCGGATCCCTTTGCCTTGCCCGCACGGGTGCGGCAAACCCTACGATCCCTTGCTGAGCGTCGCGAAGGGTTCAACGTGGAGCGTGTGCGGTATCTCTGGCTGCATTTGAGCGGAGAAGAGGCGCACGGTCAAAAGGAAGAGCGCAAGAGACTATCGGTCGAGGAATGGCTAAATGTAGTTGACGAGGCCGCGGCGCTCGGCGTGCGCACTGTAATCATCAGTTCGGGCGCTCCGCTCGCGGAGATGCCGGAGGTATGGGAAATCTGTGACTGGGCGCAGAATACCCATGATATGGTCGTGGGCATTTATCTCTTTGGGGATGGCTTGCCCATTGGCGACGGCGAAGTCGAGGCGTTCAAGAGGCTCAACCAAGAGCAAACGCATCTGTTTATAGAGCAGGAGCATTTCGATAAGGCGGCCGCCGTCCAGTCCGTCGGCATACCGATCCACAACGCCGACATCTTCCGCAACAACAGCAACAAAGCAATATGTGAATTGCCGCACACAATGACCTGTGTTGGCGCTGAAGGAAACCTGTACACTTGCGGCTTGGTCCTCGGCGAGGAAGACTTTCGGCTCGGTAACGTGTGTGCGGAGCGGCTCGACAATGTTCTGGAGGATGAATCTCTACCTCACGAGATCCCCGGCGAGGTCGAGCGGAAGCCCCGCTGTTGTAACGCGTGTCCACCCCTTATGGAGAAGTATCTGCGCCAGCGGGACCAAGAGCGCAAAGCCAATCGGTAGGGTCTACGCGCTTTGTGGCGCAACGCAGCTCGTATAGAGCGGGCGTCAAGCGCTTGCGATCAGCTGGATCCTTAGACGCATGGAGCATGGGCATGGCGTCCCCAGTGGGGCGCGCGCTTGCAGCGCTCTTGGGCGCTTAACCGGCTAGCGGTAGCCGCCAAGGGCTTGCAGAAACAGTACCGTAATCCATCCGAGCCAAGAGCTCACTCTCTCCTTTGCGGTGTCGATATCGACGATACTGAGCGCCGCCCCATTCGTGTGCATCCCGGCGCGCGTTTCCACGATACCACATTATTCGTGCAGATTATTTGTTAAGAAATCGTAAGATAAGCCTGGCAAGGACTTATAAGAATCTCGTAATGCGATAGCGATATAGCCATACGCGTATTTCTTGATTCTCTCCTGGCGGATTCTGGCGGATGAAGCCGTCGCCTAGAAGTGATAGGCCATTTATAACCTATTGGCGTGGCTGTACTTAGAGATGTCCTGCCCCGTTTTATGGGGGTTTTGCGAACACGGCGCCGGGGCATTCCGCCTAACAAATTGACGTGCTTGTAGTTAGCGAGTATCGACAAACCTATTGCACAAATACCCGCTGAATGCTATACT
>PUMX01000209.1 GCA_003552485.1 Candidatus Hydrogenedentota bacterium | reverse complement strand
CGGCGCAACGGAACAAGCGGCTCATCCAGTGGATGCTCGAGCAGATACTCCTCGCTAAAACTCGCCACCATGATGGTCTCACGCGAATCGGTGGTGTACACGACATGGATTGCGCCGTCTTCGGCTTGAATCGCCATGGGATAGGCGAACGTGTTGTCTCCGTCCGCGATGGTGATCTTATAAGCGTAGCTTTCGTCGCCGTCCGTTGACAATGCCGCGACCAAAGGCGTGCGACGGTTCATGCTATCGTTGTAAACCAACAGGTGATTGCCGCTGTCAAGGCGGATAAAGGATACCGCGCTATTCGGGTTTGGCAGCGTCGTCTCCTCGCCATGATTCCATGTGCGGCCACCGTCGAATGATTCCATGCGCACCATCCAGCCGTCGTCCACGGGATCGTAATCGCCGCCGCGCCGGGCATAGGCCACAATATGCTCGCCCTCGATAACGGCGGGCTCCGCCTGCAGGTTTCCTTGCCGCGAATACACGTGATTCGACTGCGTCCACTCGCGCGTTTCCGGGTCGTGCCGCAAGAAGAATGACGTCGTGTCCGGGCCGACCTCCATGCGGTCATGGCCGGTCTCGTGGTACAGCGGCAGCAAATAGGACCCATCCTCAAGCACGATAGGCCGTCCCCGCGCCATGGAGCCTTTCTCAAAGGCGACCATGGTCGAGTCCGACCATGTTTCGCCGTAGTCTTCCGAGATCTTCGCCTTCACCCGCGCTTCTGACCAAGTCTCTCCATAGCGTTGCACATAAAACAGCCAGAGCAAGCCATCCGGCGCCTGCCAGGGAATCCCGTTGCCTTCCGATAGGAACGGCGTGTCCGCGAGAATCTCGGGGAAGGTCCATTCATCCTCGCCAGCGGGCAATCGCGTGCCCCATACCACCGCGTCGTCCTCGTATTCGCCTGTGCCGCCGTAATACGTGATGTAAAGATCACCATTGTCCAGTTCGGTAATGGCGGCGGGATGCTTGTACGGCCCGAGAATTTCGTCGTCCCATACCCGCATGAAATCGATGCCGTCGTCGGCCACGGCGCCGACAGCCAACCCACAACTCAGTAGGAGCGTCAGTATACGTGCGCAAGTTTGCATGGAAGTCCACCTCTTCGCCGGGTGTGTCCGGCATATGTAGCCTCGTTTGAAATAGGTTTCAAAAGAGCCTAGCCAGCCATTAAGGGAATGTCAAGACATTTTGGCGTTGAGAACACGTCTCTGCGGTCGGCCATCGGGTTAGCGGTTTCGGCGGCGGTCGAGGGGCGTTGTCTATCGCGCGCCTTGTTTGGCGTAAGGAAGCGGATCTTCAAGCTCACTCTTGCGGAAGGCGGCAAGCCGTTCTACACAAGCTGGGCACACGCGGCAGGCTGTTTCGCCGCCGCGGTAGCAGGTCCACGTGTGGGCGAAGTCTACGCCAAGTTCGGTTCCAAGCCGCACGGTTTCGTGCTTGGCCAAACGGATGAGGGGCGCGTGAATAGAAACCGGTTCTTTGCGGTTGAGCGCGAAAATGTGGTTAATGCGCTCGAGAAAGGCAGGCGTACAATCCCAATATCCGTAGGTATCCAGGGCCTGCGCCCCGTAGTATACATCGCTCACGCCCTGAGCCTCGGCATAGGCCGCAGCTAAGGCGAGCAACACCATGTTACGGTTTGGCACGTAGGTGGGCGGCTGTTGCCTTTCATCTTCGGATAAATCGTCGAGAGCCGGGACCTCGGCCCCCCCAATTAACAAGGCCGAGCCCGGCTTCAGCAGGTTTCCGAGAAAAGCAATGTCAATGACTTCATGGCGCGCGGCGCCAGCTTTGCTGGCCTGCCACTGGGCTGCCTCGAGTTCTCTGTCGTGGCGTTGACCATAGCGGAAACTGAGGCAATGAACCGGTTGGCATGCCAGGTTCTTCACGGTGTGGTGCAACAACACAGTGGAATCGACGCCTCCGCTGAGGAGCACCACAGCGGGTGTGCCGGCATTCATGAGCGTGTCCTCCATTCTCGGGCTGTATCCAACGTGCGCCAACTCCTTTTAATACCACGAGAAATCGCGGACAGGCAAGAACATAGGGCGTGGGAAATCGCAGGGTAATGGCCCTAAGCTCGCGTCCATCCACGAATCAAACACACTCTTCGCCCGCATTCTGAACAAGCTTTCGACGCAATTGGATGGGGTGAATTCCCTTTCAAAATCAAAAAGAAGCTTACGAGCCTGTCTTGCATCCGCTCAGCGCTTTGCCGCCGACGCGGTGGTCGCTGGCGCCGGAACGTTGGCCCGATGTGGGATCGATGCGGATGACCTGCGCGCCGCCGAAAAAGGTGTCCGAGCCTTCCAGCGTATACCCGCGCTGCGCCAATGCCGCGCCGTGTTCTTGGTCGAGCAGGGGCTCCAGATACAGGGCGCGGCCCGTGTCGCAACGCCAGCGCGGCGCCGCTACGGCCTGCTCGATTTCCATGCCGAGGTCGAGGTGGTTGACAAGCACCTGTTGACTGCCTGCTGTTTGTTGATCGCCGCCGATGGTTCCCATCACCAGATACGGCTTGCCGTCCTGCAATACCATCAGCGGATTGAGCGTGTGCATGGTTCGTTTGTGCGGTTCGAGACAGTTGATGTGGTTACTGTCGAGGGAAAAGCCGATGCCTCGGTTCTGAAAGAGAATGCCGGTTCCCGGCGGCATGAAACACGATCCCATGCCCTGGAACAAGCTATTAATGAAGGACACGCAATTGCCGTCCGAGTCCACCACGGCGAGGTATGTGGTATCCGCGGGCCGTTGCTCGAATACTCCGGCGTCGACCATGTGCGCAACGGGGTTCAACGCCATCTTGTCCCGGCGCGACGCCGCATATTCTTTCGACATGAGCTCCGCCAGCGGGATGTTTGCAAAAGCAGGATCCGTGATATGCGCATCGCGATCAGCGAAACTGACGCGTTTGGCCTCTATCTGCCGGGTGATGCGCTCGACCGGATCCAATGCCGCCAAATCCCAGCCTTCAAGAATGTTCATCTGCTCGATTAAGGCAAGTCCTTGCGTATTGGGCGGCGTCTCGTAGAGCGTGACGTGGCGATAGCGGCTTTCCAGCGGCATGGTCCACTCACCGGTGTGCGCGGCCAGATCGGCCTGCTGAAGCAGCCCGCCGGCATTGCGAAACCCCGCATGGATCGCCTCTGCGATCTTGCCATGGTAAAAGGATTCAATTCCTTCTCGGGCCACGGTCTCAAATGTGTTGGCTAACTCCGGCTGTCGAATCAACGCGCCGGTCCGCGGCGGTTTACCCTGTGGAAGGAACACCGAGGCCGCCGCCGCGCAATGCTTCAGAGCATCCGCGCATTCCGTAATCGCTTCGACCATCCGCTGGTTGATGGCGAAACCGTCGCGCGCCAGACGAATCGCCGGTTCGAGCAGTTCCCCCAGTGACTTGCAGCCATAACGGTCGAGAAGCCGGCGCCAACCGTCCAGCGCGCCGGGCACGGTTACTGGCAGAGGGCCGCGCAACGGCATGGTTTCGTGACCCTGACGAAGCAAATACTCACGCGTAGCGGCGGCCGGCGCGCGGCCCGACCCGTTAAGCGCAGCGACTTCGCCTTCGTTAGCCATCCAGACCAATGCGAACATATCGCCGCCGATGCCCGTGTTGGCGAAGTCCACCACGTTCAACGCTGCGGCTGTGGCGATCGCTGCATCCACGGCGTTGCCGCCGTTCTCAAGTATGGCCAGGCCCGCTTCGGCCGCGCGGGGATCGGCGCACGCAATCATCGCCTGGGTCATAAGCCGTTATTCTCCGTGAGGGTGGATATCATCCGAACCAGCGCCAAGGAAGGAAGATGTCCCATACGCGGCGGCGCGGCGGCTTTCCGGGATCGCCGCCGCCCCAATGGATGACGTCAGCGCGAACCGGTACGACGCCGTCGGCAATCATATCGAGTTCGCCCGCGGCCCCGCGCGACAAGTCGATGATCCTTCCCCGAATGAATGGGCCGCGGTCGTTGATACGCACGGTGACTGTCTCGCCGTTATTCTGATTATGGACGTGCGCGACCGTGCCAAATGGCCAGTTGCGATGAGCCGCCGTCATATCATTCTGGTCGAAAATTTCGCCCGAGGCGGTCTGCCGACCATGGTATTCATTGCCATACCATGACGCCAAGCCCTGTTCGGAATGGAGGCTGTCGCTGACCCGGTTTCCGGATACCGTGGCGCATCCGGAGAGTAGAAATAGAAATAGGGGCAACGTAAGCCACGCGCCCCTCCAACAAATCTCCGTGTTCGTGATTTTATGGTAACAGCCGCTCCAATCGAGCTGCGACTTCGGCCACAACCTCTCGGCG
>PUMX01000276.1 GCA_003552485.1 Candidatus Hydrogenedentota bacterium | reverse complement strand
CCGACCAGCAGCCGAACCCGAAGCATTATGCTTGCCGATTTGGATTCGATGCGGGATCTGGTTTGTTCCAATGCGCGAACCCCGCGCAACCATTCGTTATCTCAGAATCATGAAGGAGTAGTGCTTATGAAACTCGCCGTTATCGGCGGCGGAAGCTCGTACACCCCGGAACTGGTGGACGGGCTGTTTCAGCGTCTCGAAACCATTCCGCTAACTGAAGTGTGGCTCATGGACCCAGACAAGGAACGGCTATCCATCACTGCGGGCCTGTCCCAGCGAATGGCCGCCGCACATGGGAATCCATTTACCGTCCACAGCACCACCGACCTTGACGAAGCCGTAACCGACGCCGCTTACGTCGTCACACAGCTTCGTGTGGGCGGCTGCCAGGCCAGGATCAATGATGAGAAGCTGGGACTGCGCCACGGCATCGTGGGGCAAGAGACGACCGGCGTCGGCGGCTTCGCGTGCGCCTTGCGGACGATTCCGCGGATCCTTGATATCGCGCACGGCATGGAGCGGCTGGCGCCGCGGGGCACGCTCGTCAACTTCACGAATCCTTCGGGCATTGTGACCGAAGCGCTTATCAAACACAGTTCCATCCGCAGCGTGGGCCTTTGCAACGTCCCCATTGGCATGATTATGGATATTGTTGAGGGGCTTGGTTGCGCAATGGAGGAAGTCGAGCTGGACTATGTCGGGCTGAACCACCTGGCTTGGGTGCGCGGTTGCGCCATAGCCGGCCAGGATCGATGGGATGAGGTGTTCCAGCGCTTTCTCGAGTTGGCGCCCCAAGAATGGGAACAAGAAGCCGTGTGCGCGAACATGGTTGAGGCCATGAAGAGCTTGAATATGGGCTTCAATCCGTATTTGCAGTACTTTTACGCCACGGACGCGGTTCTCGAGCACATCAAGAACAAGCCCAAGACCCGCGGCGAGGAAGTCGTCGAAATTGAAAACAGTCTATTCGAGAAGTATCAACAGGAAGAACTGAAGGAGAAACCCCCGGAACTTTCTAAACGCGGCGGCGCGCACTACAGTACGGCCGCGTTTCACTTGATCTCAGCCATTGAAACGGATGCAAAGAACCATCAAGTGGTGTGTTGCCGCAACAATGGCGCGATCCCTGGATTCGACGATGACGCAGCCGTCGAGGTAACGGCGGAAATCAGCAGCGAGGGCGCGCGCGCGCTTCCCCAACATCCACCGGAGCCGCCCATCCGTGGGCTGATGCAGTTCATTAAGAGCTATGAGACGTTAACCGTCGAGGCCGCGGTCACCGGGGATCGGGAATGCGCGTTCCAGGCTCTGCTCAACAATCCGCTGTTGCCCGACGCTACGGCTTGCCGCGACGTATTGAACGATGTGCTTGAAGTAAACAAGGCTCATGTTGCTGAAGCTTTCTTTGGTTAGGGAGAAACATCGGTTAAGGACAAACTTCCCATGACGCAAACCGCATTATACGAGACCTCAATTCCCGGTCAACCCGGCGTAATCCGCGGCAAGGTCCGCGACATCTTCGACCTGGATGATCGTCTTATTATCGTCACCACCGACCGGATATCGGCCTACGATTGGGTGAACCCCACACCTATCCCTGACAAGGGCCGAGTGCTGACCCAGCTGTCTCTGTTCTGGTTTGACATGATGAAAGACATCGTCGAGAACCATGTGATCTCCGCGGATGTCAACGACTTTCCAGAAGAGTTTCGCGCCCACCGCGACCAACTGGAAGGACGCTCGATGCTTGTAAGAAAATGTCAGATGTACCCCGTGGAGTTTGTTGTGCGGGGATACTTGGCGGGCAGCGGCTGGAAGGAATACCAGGAACGCGGCACGGTCTGCGGCATACCACTGCCGGAAGGCCTGCGGGAATCGGAGCACTTAGAAACCCCCTTGTTTACACCGGCCACGAAAGCCACAGACGGGCACGACATCAACATTAGCCCCGAGGAGGCCGCCGGCATCATTGGCCGCGAAGCCATGGATAAGGCCGTCGACGCAGCCATGCGCATCTACAAGCGGGGACGTGATTACGCGGGCCAACGTGGTATCATTTTGTGCGACACTAAGTTCGAGTTCGGCACAATTGATGGCCAGCTCGTGCTTGCAGATGAAATTCTTACGCCCGATTCCTCCCGGTTCTGGCCCGCAGAGGCCTACGAACCCGGATCGGCGCCTCCTAGTTTTGACAAACAGTACGTACGCGACTGGCTGTCAGCAACGGGCTGGGACAAAAACTCGCCCCCGCCTCCGCTGCCGGAGGACGTTGTTGCTCAGACGCGGGCCAAGTATCTGGAAGCCTATCAGTATTTGACGGGGCGACCGCTTGACTAGCGGCTCAACGCGCCAGCGACCAGCGCGTATTGCGTGCGAGGAGTAAACCTATGGAAGACGGCTCCGAACAATTGAAGCATGCCTGCGGCGTGTTTGGCGTATTTGGCCATCCCGAGGCGGCCAAGTTGACCTATCTTGGCTTATACGCCCTACAGCACCGTGGCCAGGAAGGGGCGGGCATTGTGTGTTCGGACAAGGGCCAACTCAACGGACATCGCGGCGTGGGCCTTGTTTCTGATGTGTTCAAGCCCCACAAACTGCGGCGCCTTCGGGGTGACCGCGCGATCGGTCACGTTCGCTATTCAACGTTTGGCACCAGCATGCTCAAGAACGTGCAGCCCCTCATGGTGGACTATCACCGGGGTTCGATGGCCCTGGGACATAACGGAAACCTGGTCAATGCCGCGAGCCTGCGCGAGCAACTCGAGTCGGATGGCGCCATTTTTCAGTCAACCACTGATAGCGAAGTAATCATACAGCTTATCGCGCGGTCGAAAGAGAACACGTTCGAGAACGCGGTCGTGGACGCCCTGAAGCAGGTCATAGGAGCGTATTCGCTTCTCGCCGTCGATAACGAGCAAATCATCGCGGTGCGCGATCCGTTGGGATTCCGCCCCCTCTGGGTGGGCCGTCTCGGCGGAGCCCATGTGTTCTCAAGCGAAAGCTGCGGGCTGGATATTATCGACGCCGATTGGGTCCGGGAAATGGAGCCCGGCGAGATGGCCGTCGCCACGGAGGAAGGCCTTCGCTTCTGGCGGCCCTTCGAAACCGCTTCACCGAAACCGTGCATCTTCGAGCATGTCTACGTGGCCCGGCCCGACAGTGTGATTTTTGGGCAGAGCGTGGACGAAGTTCGAAAACGTCTAGGGCGCAATCTAGCCAAGCTGGCGCCGGTGGACGCGGATTTGGTCATGGCCGTTCCCGACTCCTCGAACCAAGCTGCGCTGGGTTACGCGCACGAGTCCGGCATCCCCTTTGACATGGGGTTCATCCGGAATCACTACGTAGGCCGCACCTTCATCGAACCCGACCAAAGCATCCGCGACTTCGGCGTGAAGATCAAGCTTAACCCGGCGCGTTCGGCGATCCAAGACAAACGGATTATCTTGATAGATGACAGCATTGTACGCGGCACGACCGCCAAGAAGATCATCAAGATGCTCCGGAGGTGCGGCGTCAAGGAAATTCACTTCCGCATCAGCGCCCCCCCGATGGTTAACTCCTGTTTCTATGGGATCGACACGCCCAACCGGGAGCGGCTCATCGCCGCGCAAATGACTGTGGGCGAGATCCGCGATTACCTTGGCGTGGACTCTCTGGAGTTCATGACCATCGAGGGGCTCCTTGACGCCGTTCATGCAAGCAAGGACGAGTATTGTCTCGCGTGCTTCAACAATCAGTACCCAACCATGGTCCCTCAAGATTTCGAGCACAGGAGGGTTGCGTCGCGTCACGTCGATACGAGCACCGAGCTGCTAATCTAAAGCCCCTTTCCCCGACGGAAACCCGCCGTGAGTAATGACCAGTCCCAACATACAGCGGAGGGCTGGTCACTCCGGAAATAATTACACTGTGCCCTTCACGCACCGTGACAGAAAGGCAAAAACCGATACCGCCATCTTGCACAAACCCGTATTCCTCTATATACTGTTTGGTACATGGCCTCTTATTCTCCCCGTGTAAGCAGGCCTCTAGAAGGAGTGTCCGACTCTGCGCCATTGCTTATTTGTTCGAGGCGCCGTTGTCCACGCCGGCCAGTCCGAACAGTGAGTTGAGAGGAGCCCCCGCATGAACGTATCCACCGCCGACAAGGTCTCACGGCTTGTAGACAATATCGAACAGGTGCTTTATGGCAAACGCGAGGTAGTAAAACTTGCCATTGTAGCCCTGTTGGCGCGGGGCCACTTGCTCATCGAAGATATCCCTGGCATAGGCAAGACGACGCTTGCCCAAGGGTTGGCCCGCTCGATCGACTGCGGTTTTCACAGAATACAGTTT
>PUMX01000465.1 GCA_003552485.1 Candidatus Hydrogenedentota bacterium | reverse complement strand
CAGATAAAACACATGGGAAAAATGTTTCCTTTCGCATTTTCGCGTATTTAGCCCGCCCGCAGCCGCAGGCAATGCGGGCAGGTTGTTGACAATTCGTTAAAAAAACCGCTTCCGAATGGGTTACATTCAGAAAAGCCCGCAAGGAATATTGCTCTAAGTCCATATTTTCAAAGCCCGGTTCTTGCAGCGCAACACGTTACGACTCATGAACAGGGACAGACCCCGATAACGTTTTTAAAGCCCGGTTGTTGCAGCGCAACACGTTACGACTCATGAGCGGGGACAGACCCCGATAACGTACACGCTTGGCCTGTGAAAGCTTCTTTCAACAGGCATCTACGATTTACTGTAATTACTGATTACAGATTACAAATTACAAATTACAACAGTCCTGTAGTCCTTGTCCCGTAGCCCTTGCCCCATTCGCGTAGATTCGCAAGATTCGCGGTTAAAAAAATGTCCCTCCCCTTCCGCATACTCCGCGTATTTAGCGGTTAAAAATAAAATGCAGCACATGAAAAAAACCGAAATTTCTTGCCAGAACACCTTGAAAAATCATCTTCTCAAATTATGTTCAAACCTTACTGAACAGTATTATCCCGTGGTGTGCACCGCCTCAGACTGCATAATCCACCGGGCGAAGCGCAGTCAGAAAATAACTCAAAAGTTTTTCTCCCCGCCTTCCTGCCCCTTTTTCGCCTATCACCGACTTAGCCGCAAAGTGTCGATATCCTTGACAGAACCATTAGTCGACAGAAATATAATAAGGAGATTTCACCGATGTCCACTGTAAGTTTGGATTTTGATAATTCTCTGTTCAGCGCTTTAAGACTCTCTCCTGACGAATTCGCACGGGAGATGCGAATCGCCGCGGCGGTGCAGTGGTACTTTGAAGCTGCCGTTTCTCAGGAGAAGGCAGCAGAACTTGCCGGATTGTCTCGCATAGAATTCCTGGAAGAACTGCACCGGCGGAAAGTACCGGCCTGCCAGGCTACCGGGGAGGAAATACGGGAGGAAATTCATGGGGAATGAGCGATGGATTGTTAATGCCTCGCCTTTGATACTTCTTTGGAAGGCTGATTATCTTTATTTACTTCCGGAGCTCGCGGAAGTGATTTGTGTTCCGGAAACAGTGAAGCGAGAAATTCAGGCAAAAGACGAAGGCACACCAATTGTCCAAGCACTGCGGGACGACACCAAATTTTCCATCATAGAAGACAGAGATATTACGCCTGATCTGTGGGCCTGGGATTTGGGATGTGGAGAGACTCAGGTGCTGATACATGCCAAAGGCGGAAGTGCGCAACGTGCAGTTCTTGACGATATGGAAGCACGCCGTTGCGCAAAAGCGCAGGGGGTGACAGTAATCGGCACTCTTGGAATTATAGGGCGGGCAAAGCGAAAAGGCATAATCCAACGTGCCCGCCCCGTCATCCATCATCTATGCGAAGTTGGCTTATATGCATCGGATGAATTGGTGAAATGGGTATTATCAGAAGTCGGGGAGTGATGGCATTTTATCTTCGCGGCCGGTGTTTGAACTGCTAGCTGACGGCCCAATATAATTGGTGGTAGAACGTGGATGGTCAATAGTAACATGTGATGGGGGTTACGAGCGCCATAAGGGGTACTAATCGACTTGCAATTACCTGGACCGCCCGCAGCCCTTGGCCCGTGGAATCTTATTCCACCGGGCCCGCAGTCCCGCCGCCCGCTACAGTATCTGACCCCGATACAGCTAAATTACTTATTATTTATTACAAATTACAGATTACCGATTACAACACCCCACCGCGCCCCTTGGCCCGTGAAAGCCTCTTTCACCGGGCCCTTGCCCCATTAGCGTAAATTCGCAAGATTCGCGGTTAAAAAATGTCCCCCCTTCCGCATAATCCGCGGTTGAAAAAAGAAACAGAAAGATATTAACCGCTAATCCAGCTAATCTACGCTAATGAGGCATTTGTCAGTCGTGAGACGTTAGTGGGGTCTGTAATTACAAATTACAGCCCCGCAGCCCCCCAGTCCCCCAGTCCCGTAGTCCCGTAGTCCTGTCCTCCCGTAGCCCCGGCCTTCTAAGCAATTTCGCAAGGGGGCTGTTTTTGGTAACCAAATGATAATCAACTACTTACTTCGGTCCGACCCCAATGCCGTCTAAAACGCTAAAACCTTCCCGAAGGGAATGACACCGTGCGGGAGATTTTTAGTCTGCTGGAAGCAGAATTAAAATATCCCGCACTTTCGCCTGTCCTTTTTCGCATCTTCCGCGTATTCCGCGGTTAAAAGATTAGTGTAGATAAGTGAGGATAAGTGGTTAATACTCGAGGCCAAGCTATATTTAAATACAGAAGAGAAAGAAAAAGGAAATTGACATGACAGAAAGACGTGAAGTCAGCAATAAAGATTTGAGCAAACACGCAAAGGCCGCAAGCAGGGCCGCCGTTCGCAGGGCTTGTGAAATGAAAGTGCCTTTCGCCGTACAGGAAGGAAAGAAGATCGTCAAGATCTTTCCTGACGGACACAAGGAGATCGTAGGACAGGTCGAAAAGGCCTTCGTTCGTATCCCGAAAAAACGATACTCAATGGCGTAACCGATGGTACGCATGCGCGTTTTCGCTGGCCCGAACGGGTCCGGCAAGACAACCTTAAATGAGTACCTGCAAGGCCAGGTCAACTTTGGTGTGTATCTGAATCCTGATGACTTCTATAACGTCATCACCCAAAACAGGACACTGGATCTAACGGAATACGGCATCACCTCTGAAAAAGTGGACTGGCACCACTTCCAAAACTCCCACACTCTTTACAAGACATTGCCAGCCAACGATGCGCAAGTAAAAGAAGAGCGCAATACTCTGATCTTCTCCAAGCCTCCCAGTGTGTATCTCGTCTCAATCGTAATCAGCTATGTGCGCCAGTTATTGTTTGAGGCTGAGAAGACTTTCTCTTTCGAAACAGTCTTTTCCCACCCATCCAAGGTACAGTTGATGCAAGAAGCTGCACAAAGGAGTTACCGAACTTACTTGTATTTCGTTTGTACGAATTCTCCTGACATCAATGTCCTGCGGGTTCAGCAACGAACACGAGAAGGCGGACATGACGTCCCGGAGGAGAAGATAAGAGCACGGTATGACAGATCCCTTACTAATCTTACCCAGGCAATAAGCATCGCATATCGTACATACCTCTTCGATAATTCAGGTAGAGAGGCTTCACTCATCGCTGACGTCACGCCTGGCAAGCGGCTGAATCTGCGAAGACACACTGCGCCTCCTTGGTTTCACGAGCACGTTCTGCCACTATTCAGCTAGTACTTAGTTGGAATAATTCGCGGTATATGATTATGTCTCTTCTGGCGCCGCGGATGATCTTTGCTATGAGCCGTGAACGATTTACAACTTACAGCTGACCGTTAACAGTTCACAGTTTACAACTAACACCCCCAACAACCATGACCAGAAAAGGCATCATCCTCGCCGGCGGCGCCGGCTCGCGGCTGGCCCCGCTGACCGACGCCGTCAGCAAACAGCTTCTACCGGTCTATGACAAGCCGATGATCTTTTACCCACTCTCCACCCTTATGCTGGCGGGTATCCGGGATATCCTGATCATCAGTACACCGGAGGACCTGCCCAACTTCCGCCGCCTGCTCGGCGACGGCTCCCGGTGGGGTCTGTCGATTCAGTACGCCGAGCAGGCACAGCCCAATGGCTTGCCCGAGGCATTCATCATCGGCCGCGACTTCATCGGCGACGACGACGTCACCCTGATTCTCGGCGACAACATATTCTACGGCCACAACTTTCCGTCCATGCTGCGCACCGCCGGCGGCCGCAAACCCGGCGCGACTATATTCGCCTATCCCGTTAGTGATCCGGAACGCTACGGCATCGTCGAAATGGACGGAGCGGGCAAAGGCAAAGCCATCTCTTTGGAGGAAAAACCCGCCAAACCCAAGTCCAAACTCGCCATCACCGGATTGTACTTCTTCGACAACCGGATAGTCGACATCGCTGCCGGTCTGAAGCCGTCCGCGCGCGGCGAGTTGGAAATCCTCGATACAATGCGGCCGTATTTAGCGGAGAACAGCCTTAATGTCACCCTGCTCGGCCGCGGCTTCACCTGGCTCGATGCCGGCACCCATGACTCCCTGCTCGAAGCTTCCACCTTCGTCGAAACCATGGAAAAGCGCCAGGGCCTGAAAATCTCCTGTCTCGAAGAAGTAGCCTGGCGCATGGGCTACATCAATGATGAGAAACTGCGGCACCATGCGGAGCGTCTAGGCAAAAACGGCTACGGAGCATACTTGACGGATTTACTCAAAAAGTAACGACGGCGTCTGACAAGGGCGTT
>PUMX01000293.1 GCA_003552485.1 Candidatus Hydrogenedentota bacterium | reverse complement strand
TCCTTGTGCGATACGCAGTCCCACGCCTCCGCCACCAACGGGGTGACGGGCCGCAGGAACTGTTTCATCAGTAAGGCGGGCAAACAAGTTACACACTACCCGGTTTCTGTGCCGGTGTCAAGAGTTTGTTGTGGGCTGTTCACGCCAATTTGGGGAAGAATTGGGAAGGGGCCGAAAAAAAGATTGTATGCGCTGACTGAACGTACCAGGGCGAGCGTTGAAAGCATCTGTTCGGACGAACTGCCGCTTCCAAATCACGGTTCCGTGACGGGTTCTGCGTGTTTGAGCACTTCGTGCGCCTTGCTGATCTGTTGCTGAGACTCTTCGGAAAGGGCGCGCCAATCATATACGTCCACGATAATAGGGAGGTCGGATTCGGCGAAAGCGTCCTTGATTGTATCGAGTTCTTCCCAGCGCAACGGTTGCTCGGCGATAAGGGCCAAGTCGAGATCGGCGTAATCCGCCGCCGGGCCTGGCGCCTTCGCACCGAACGCCCACGCCTCGCAATGCGGCGCAAACCGCTGCAGTATAGCTGTGATCTCATCGCGCCAATGTGGTTCCAAATCGATCATTGCGCCTCTCCCGTGTTCTGTCGCAGCCGCCTGACAGATCCTCGCACACCCTCTCCAAAGTATTGCATGACGGGCGCAGTCGGTTCCATTCGCTGTCCGGCCAATTATCGCCGTGTCCGCTGTTCCGGGCATTCGGTAGGGCGCACATTTTGGAAGCTTGTTGAAGATCGGCGTATATTGTACGGATTACCGGGAACTGAACCGAGGTGGGGGCAACAGTTGAGGAGAAGGCTCGATATGCGGTGGTTTTGGGCAGTGCTGGCGATTGGAGTGAGCAGCGTGGCGGCGGCGTTCGAGTTGGATGAACGCCCGGCGGAGCCCGGGGATTGGGGCTACCGCCCAGCGCATGACGCGGTCGTGGACCGGAATCCGCCAGGATTCACTTGGCGGCCCACAGCCGACGCGGAAACCTACGATTTCGAGGTCGCCGGGGACGCGGCGGATTTCGAGGATCCGGTCTACCGTGTCGATGCTCACCGTTGGTCCGCGCATTGCCCGCCGGAACTGTTAGGAGCGGGTGACTACTACTGGCGGTATCGCGCCACTGACGCCGAAGGCGCCATAACTGGTTGGAGCCAGACGCGCCGATTTACCGTGCCCGATGACGCGGCGCATTTCCCGATGCCCACCCCTGCAACGCAGGCTGAGCGGGCGCCCGATGGACATCCGCGGCTCTTCATGCGCCCCGAAACGCTTCCGGAACTCCAACAACTGGCGGAAGGCCCGCTTGCGGATCGCTTCGACTCGCTGCTCGATAGCGCGGAACAACGGTTGGATAACATGCCGGACACCTCCGAACCGCCGTTGTATCCTGACGGTGTTGAACGGCTGAGCGAGGAATGGCGCGAGATCTGGTGGGGCAACCGGCGGCACACCATCGCCGTGGTGGATCGCGCCGCCAAGCTCGGGTTTGTGTACCGGCTCACTGGCGACACGCGCTTTGCCGACGCCGGGCGCGACCTGCTCATGGCCTTGACCGGCTGGGACCCGGAAGGTTCGACCAGTTACTCCTACAACGACGAAGCCGCCATGCCTATTCTTTACATGGCGTCCCGCGCTTACACTTGGCTGCATGACCATCTGAGCGAGGAAGAGCGGAAAGCCGTTGTCGAGATGATGCGGATTCGCGGCGAGGAATGCTTCAATCATCTCGGGCGGCATTTGTGGCAACCGTACGGTAGCCACCGAGGGCGCGCATGGCATTTTCTCGGCGAACTCGCCATCGCCTTCTACGACGACATTCCGGAGGCGGAAAAGTGGCTGGACTTCGCCATGACCGTGTTCTACACGGCCTACCCGGCGTGGGGCGGCGCGGACGGTGGTTGGCACGAAGGAACCATCTACTGGCGCAGCTACTTGAACCGCTTTCTGTTTTGGGCGGACGTCATGGACGCGGCTTTCGATATCGACATCTACGACCGCCCGTTCTTCAGCCAGACCGGCTACTACCTTATGTGCGCCGCGCCGCCTGGTTCCCGGCACGGCGGGTTTGGCAACCAGACGCCGGATCGCAACACGGCGATGTTCGGCGAACTCATGCTGCTCCTGGCGGTCGGCGCGGAGAATCCGCACTGGAAATGGTACGCGGATGCCGTGGGCGGCGAGCTTGGCGGCGGTTATCTCGGCTTTCTGCGCGCCGCGAAACTTGACGGCATTGATCTCGAACCGCAACCGCCCGTGACGCTGCCCTCGTCCCGCAAATTCGCCGACGTGGGCTTGGCCTTCCTGAACACGAACCTGCTGGATGCCGAAGACAATGTGCAGATCCATTTTAAGAGCAGTCCCTATGGCACGCGCAGCCACGGTTACAACGCGAACAACGCCTTCTTGCTTCACTTGCGCGGCGAACAAGTGCTGCGGCGCTCTGGGCGGCGCGACATCCACGGCAGCCCGCATCATCGTGAATGGATGTGGCACACAAAATCAGACAACGCCATCACTGTCAACGGTGAAGGACAACGGAAAGGAGACGGGAGCGCGCAGGGCCAAATCACTCACTTTCACACATCTGACCATCTCGATGTTGTTGCTGGCGAGGCGGGCACAGCCTATGACAATCTGGACCGCTGGACTCGGCGCATTGTGTTCCTAAAACCGCACACTTTCGTTATCCATGACGTGGTGGAGGCCCCGGAGCCCTCGCGATATCAGTGGATGCTGCATGCGCCGGACGAATTCGATATCGGCGATTCACAAGTCCAATGGGCCGGCGAGCCGGGAGCGCTGGATATCCGTTTTCTGGCGCCCGGACAGTTGGACATCTCCCAGACGGACGAGTACGACACGCCGCCGCACGATTGGGCGAGCTGGGATCAAGAGGAATGGCATCTGACCGTGGAGACCGTCGAGGACCATGACGCAACGGAGTATTTGACCGTATTCTTCGTTGACGGCGTTGAGCCGGAAATCGAATACGAACAAAGCGCCGGTCATCGGGTGGCGCTGAGTTATCCCGGCGAAGAGGAGGCTGTGCTCCGCTTTGGCAACCGCCGCTTCGGCGTGGAGTGGAAAGGCGTCGCCGAATCGTTCACCGATGACGACGAGGATTAAGCTCGGCGATAACAGTATGCTAAAGCGCCGGGATGCCCCTGTGCCCGCTGAATGAAGGAACGCCGCCCCGTAAGGAGCGGCGTTCCAAGAGTGGCGGCTTACTGCCTTCATCCGAGTCCGGAGATGTGCCAGCCGTCGCGGTAGACCCGCTTGAGATGCTGATTCGCCTCGGGTTTATTCGGAAACTTCAGGTTCGGCGCGTCCCATTCTAGGCGTTCGCCCACAAAGTGGTTGGCGACGTTGCCCATCAGCACCGTTTCCGTGAGGCGCCCGCCGTAGGGGAAGGGGGTGCTGGTGACTCCGCGGCCCAGGCAGGCGTCAACGAACTGGTGGTAGTGGTTGATATCGCCTTTTCGCCCGTAATTCTCTTCGAACCATTCCACGGCGTCCTTCAGATCATCTTCCGGGAAGGCCTGCGGCGAGGAGCCATAAGGCATGTACAGATAGCCGCGTTCGCCCACGAGCATCGCCGCGTCCGGGCCGAGGTCGTCGATGTCCACGGGCCAGTCCCTCACATCCACTGGTCCTGAATCCCACCAGTAGAGGTCGATATCGCCTGTGGTGAAGCGGGTCCCGGGAAAGCGATGCACGACCTTGTTATCTCCGGAATACGTCTCTTCATAAGGCGGCGATCCATAGCTCATGATCCATTTGGGGTCGGTAAGCTCGAGGGCCGTGAAGATGGGGTCCATCATGTGTCCGGCCATGTCGCCGTGGGTGCCGCCGCCGAAATCGCGCCAGCGCCGCCACTCCATGGGCTGATACAGGCCTTCGTTCGCCCAGTAGCGGTCATTGCCTTCCGCGGCTACATAAGGGCGGTGCGGCGCGACGCCCAGCCACAGGTCCCATTCGAGATAGTCGGGGATCTCGTCCTCGCGGTCGGGCCTGCGCTCGGTGGGCGGATCCGAATAATCGCCTGTCCAGTCGAAGCTGTCGCGCTCGGACCGGATGCACCAGGCGTGCGCTTCTTTGATTCGGCCGATGACGCCCGCTTGGGCCATCGCCACAGCGGTCCGGTAATATGCGGCGTTGTGCGTCTGAACCCCCATTTGCGTCACCACGCCGGCGCGCACCGATTCCTCGGCCATCACGCGCGCTTCGTGTATGCTGTGCGTGAGCGGCTTCTGACAGTACACGTGAATGCCCTTGCGCATTGCGCTCACCGAGATGGGCGCGTGCGAGTGATCGGGCACGGTGGCGTTAATGGAGTCGATGTCGTCTCCCTGTTCCT
>PUMX01000398.1 GCA_003552485.1 Candidatus Hydrogenedentota bacterium | reverse complement strand
TTGCGGCTAACGGCTCCAAGCCCTTCTCGCGCGCCACAGCCGCTTTGGTTCGCTTCGGCTTCTTAAAGGGAAGGTAGAGGTCTTCCAACGCGGTCTTGTCGAAGCACCCTTCAATCTGGGCGCGAAGCTCGTCCGTTAGCTTGCCCTGTTTATCGATGGCGTCAAGGACTGTTCTCTTACGCTGATTCAGCTCTTGATAGTATGTGGTCCGGGTCAGAATCTGCTCGAGGTGAGTCTCATCCAAATTGCCGGTCACGTCCTTTCTGTACCGGGCGACGAACGGTATGGTCGCCCCTTCGTCGAACAACGCGATGGCTTTTGCGGCCTGCGTCGGCTGGACGTGCGTTTCTCCGGCGACACGTTCCACATACTTTGTTTCGAGCATGATCTCGATTACTCCCTTACTCAACACCAGACGAGTCCGGCTTTTCCGAACATGGGTCAGATTTAGCGCCGCGCTTCAACACCGTCAACGCGTGATGGAAGGCTGCTGGTCCAAAACATTGCGGCAACCTTACCGTTTCACGCCATTCCCATTTCATTCGGGGCGCTGAACGCGACACACCGTACTGCGCCCAACCAGTCAATCTCGTGGACGATGCCCTAGTTGATTTTTGTACCCTAGCACGCTTCCCCTGCACGGTCAACGTGCTCTCACATTTCTTCTTCAATTCTCACGCCGTCGTTCAAACAAGACACGACCGTCCTATCGCCATTAGAGTGCTGCGCCACCCCCGAGCAAAGACGGCTTTCCCAAACAAGATGCGCGAAACGCCACCTACTCGCCAGAATCGCGCGGCAAGCCTCCCGCCATCATTCTGTAGCATATGGGACATTATCTTCCTCTTCTTGGTTGCGCATGGCTGGCGGCGCATACTCGAAGTTGTCGTACCGCACGCGGAACATCAACGCGTACAACGCGGGAACCACGCCCAGCATCAACACCGTCGCGCACAACAGGCCGAAGATGATGGTTACCGCGAGCGGCGTCCACATTGGCCCGGCCCATAACCATAACGGCATCAGTCCGCCGGTTGTCGTTAACGTGGTCAACAGAATCGGGCGCAGCCGGCGTTGGGACGCCTCGACAATGGCCGTAGCGGGGTCGAGCTGGTTCTCGCTTTCTTCGAGCTCGATCCGCTCAATAAGCACAATGGCGTTCTTCACCACGATGCCCGCCAACGAGATGATGCCCAGCAGTGTCATGAAGCCGAAGTAACTTCCCGTTATCAATAGTCCGAGTACGACGCCTGTAACGCCCAGCGGAATGGTGAGCACGGTGATAAGCGTCCGGCGGAACGAGTTAAACTCGATCACGAGCAGCAATAGAATCAAGAATCCGGCCACGTGGAGCTGCTCGATGATCGAGGCGTTAGCTTCTTCCGATGCTTCGGCCTCCCCGCCAATGGCATAACTGTAACGGGTCGGCCACTGCTGCTGCTGCTGCGCTAACCAAGGGCGTAGCACACGGTTAACATCCTCCACCCTGTAGGTTGGGGAGAGGTCGCTCTCTACAGTGATCGTTCGCATCCGATCGCGGCGCAGAATACGCGAGGGTTCCCACACAACTTCCGTGCCGGCAACCTGGCTCAAGGGCACGGCTTGGCCCGTGACCTGGCTGTACACATTGAGCGCCTCGAGTTTGCCCACGTCGTCGCGGTCAGCGCTTACAGAACGCGCCACTATGGGAATGGTCTCATCATCTTCGCGAAACGGCGTGATCTCGAAGCCGTCCAGGATCGTCTGGAGGGAGACGGCCACATCCATGCTGCTCACGCTGGCGCGCAACGCCCGGGGCTGATTCACATTGACTTTAAGCTTCTTCACCCGAGGCCCCCAGTCGTCGCTGATGTTGCGCACGCCCGGCGTCTCCCCCATCTTCGCCCTGACATCTTCCACGATGCCGTAGAGTGTGTCCATATCCGGACCGGAAACGCGCACCTGAATCGGGTTGCCCACGGGCGGACCTAACTCAACGCTTCGTATCGTGATTAGCGCCTCGGGAAAGGCATCGACGCAATACTCGCGCAACTGTTGAATCAGTCCCGGAGCGTGCTGGTGGTCGGTCACGTTAATCAACATAAACCCATACTCGGGCCGGGGCGGTTCCGGCACATAGTTGAGCAAATACCGGGGGCCTCCTTCCCCAACAAACGAAGCCCAATTTGTAACACCGCGCCGGCCGGCTGAACCAGCGCGTAGCTCTTGGTCAATAAACGTTTCGATGGACTCAACCGCTTCGCGCGTGCGTTCGATCGGCGTTCCGGGCGGAAACTCCAAATCCACCGTAAACGTGGCGCGATCCGAAGGCGGGAAAAACAGGAACGGCACAAACTGGAAAGCGAATAGCGCCGCCGCGAACGCTAGCGCCGCCGCGCCAGCCGTGCGGAATCGATTACGCAAGAGCGTCAACAAGAAGCGTCGATAGTAATAATAGAACCGCGTATCATAGGGGTTTTTGTCTTCACTTTGGGACTGTTTTGACGGGGGCTCGACGGCCTTACTTAATTTCGACTGACGCTTACGCGGTTTTAGCCAACCAGCCCACCGCTTCAAGCGTCCTTCAGCCGCCGCTGGTTTCTTTTTTATCTTCAACAAGTAGACGCACATCAGCGGCGTCATGGTGAGCGCAAGAATCCACGAACTCAACAGCGTGATCGTGACGACCTCGAACAGCGGGCGGGTGTATTCTCCGGTCTCCGACTGCGCGATAAAGATGGGTAGGAAAGCGGTCGACGTAATCAGCGAAGAGGTCAGCAGCGGAATGCGCAGCTCCCGCGCCGAATCGATAGCAGCGTTCATGGCGCGCTTACCGCTTCGTATTTGAACCAGAATCGACTCGGACATCACGATCGCGTTGTCCACAAGCATGCCGAGCGCAATGATAATAGCTCCTATTGACACTTGGTCCAGGCCGATGTCCAAAAAGTGCATACAGAGGTATGTCAGCAAGACACTCATGGGAATTGTGCTGGCCACAAGAAATCCCGTGCGCAGTCCGAGGCTAATGAGCATAACCACAACAATGATTATGAGCGACTGGGCCAGGTTCGTGTTGAGATCCCGGACTTTTCGCTGCACTTCGTCGGGCTCAAAGGCGACGCTATCTATCTCGATTCCTATGGGATAGGTTCTGAGCAGCCGCGATACAAGCTCCTCAACCTCTTGGCCCAGCTGAATAATGTTGCCGCCTTCCCGCATAGAGACTGCCAGGCCGAGAGCGCGTTCGCCGTTGTAGTGCATCTTGCTCTCAGGGGGATCGACATAGCCCCGGCTAATCGTGGCAAGGTCGCCCAAAAAGACGACTTGATCCAAGCCGGGCAAACTGATGACCGTCTCCCGCAGGTCGTCCAGCGTTTCGAAATTACCCGATGGTTCGAGTACGAGGCGTTCCGCGCCAGCAACAATGCTCCCGCCCGGGATAATGACGTTGCGCGTTTCAATGAGCTGAAGCAACGCGTACGGCGACAAACCGATTTCAGCCAGCCGCGCGTTGTTAAACTCAATGAACACACGCTCTTCCTGAGCCCCGTAAATATCCACCTTGGCCGAATCTTCGAGATACAAGAGCTCATCACGCATTTCGTCAGCGACGTCTTTAAGTTCGGCGTAACTGAATCCATCACCAGTGAGCGTCAAGACGATGCCAAACACATCCCCGAATTCGTCGTCGACGATGGGGCCGATGATGTTCTCCGGTAGGTCGGGGCGAACCCTATCGATCTTGCGCCGCATTCGGTCCCAAATCGGCTGCAAATCGGTGTATCGCGCATCCAGTTCTGGGTATACGATGGATACGCCGGTGCGGGATTCGCTGCGGATACGCTCCAGTTCCGGGATTTCCTGAACCACCCTTTCGAGCTTGTCCGTGATTAGCATCTCGACGCGTTCCGGGCTTGCGCCGGGGAAATACGTGACAATCATAGCCGTGCGAACGATAAAGCCCGGATCCTCAGCCCGCGGCAGCGCGCGAAAAGCCAATATGCCGCCCGCGAGAACGATAAGCAGAAAAGTGATCGTGATGCGGTTTCGCGTGATAGCGGCTTCGGTGATGCTCATCGCTTCAGCCTTCTGGCTCAGGCATGAAGCGCACTTCCTGCCCGTCTTCGAGGTGGCGCACGCCAGCCGTCACAACGCGGTCCCCTTCTTCCACCCCTTCGACAATTTCGAGTCCGTACCGCGTGAGAGCGCCTATCGCAACCTCCCGGCGGTGAACGCGGCCCATTCCCTCCTCTCCGGGTTCAACAACAAATACGTGGCGGCTATGGTGGTCTTCGGCTACGGCATGAGGCGGCAGATAGTATGTGGCAAGCTCGTGGACAGGCTCGAGCCGCACCGTGGCTTCGGCCGCCA
>PUMX01000089.1 GCA_003552485.1 Candidatus Hydrogenedentota bacterium | reverse complement strand
CTGCTCGCCTGCTTGAACATGCTGGCGAATGGTGGCCACGGATTCGTGAAAGACGCGGTGCGGTTCGCGCATCTGGTTCAACACAGCGTTGAACTCCGCATTGTCAACATCCGTCTCCGCCATCCAGCGCCCAAAACCACAGGCCGTATGGTCGTCATCGCCCTCGAATGCTTCACCCGTGCGCACCATTTGGTTAACCCTTTGGATAACCGCATAGTGATCGCCGCGGAATTGCTCCATGTGTGCGAGGAAGCGGTCCGGATTGAGAATACCCGTTTCTTCTACGCCGTCCATAAGCTCGAAGAACTGGTCATTCGCGGCTGCCCACTCTCCCACGACTTGCTCGAACTCGTTGCTGAGGTGTTCCTCTTCCGCGGTCGCCGGCAACGCCGAGAACCGCTCCCACGCGGCGCGGTACTCGTCGCGAGCCGCGTCGAAGACATCCCGTAGTTCTGCGCGTTCCTCGGCCGTCAAGCGCGCATCCTGCAGGGTGGTTTGTGCAATTGCTAGCCGCTGTATGGCATCGGTGGTATTCGCCAACTCGATGAGGCTCGGCACCCGCACCTGGCCTATTTCGTTGACATGCCCATCCACGGTATTGAGCCCGTTGACGCCCACAAGGCCGATCACGGCCGCAATAGCCGCAACGACCAAGAAGCCCAGAATCAGTTTGGTTCCCAACGCCATTCGCTTAAACATATGGTGTCCCCTTTCCCGTTGTCGCTTCAGTTAGGTTCTATCCCTCATTACTCGGCGTTTGTAAGGCCGTGTTCCGAGAGCGCTTCCACGTCGATAATGCTGCCCAAGTCAAGCAGCATCACTACTTTCTCGCCTATCTTGCCCAGGCCTAGAAGGTAGGCCGCATTGACCGCCGCGCCGAGGTCCGGCGGGGGCTCGATGTTTTCGGCCTCGATGCTCACGACTTCCGAGACCTCATCCACGACCAAGCCCATCGTGATCGCCGAGCCCGCGCGCGCCATCTCGACGACGATGATGCACGTGCGCTCGGTGTCTTCCCGGGCCTGCAACTCGAAACGGCTGGCGAGGTCCATCACGGGAATGACCTTGCCGCGCAAGTTGATGACGCCCCGGATGGATTCTGGAACCTTCGGTACGCGCGTAATCGGCAGCAGCCCGATGATCTCCTGCACCTTCAGGATTTCGATCCCGTAGGTTTCCGGCCCGAGCATAAACGTCAAGTACTTGCCCGCGAGTTCGGCCACGGCCGTTTCTGCTTGAGTGGTTTCATGCATTGCTTAGTCCCTCCTTTGTTTCCGCATTTGAGGCCGGCGCCGGCGCCGCTATAGTCGAAAGCCGGCCTTCCGGCCCCCACGACAAGCGGCAGACGGTGCGGCGTCCACCTTCTTCAAACCAGAGCGCGCTGCTCAAGGCGTTTGCGATGCGCAGCCCGTTCCGGCTCAAGTCCGCGGGGGAAGCCGGACAGCCCAAATCGACCTGCGCCGGGTCGAATCCGTCCCCCTCGTCTTCAACGGCGATCTCGGCGGCGTGCGCCCCCAACCGCGTCACACGGCAAATCACCGGTTTGCAGGGGTCGTGCTTGTTGCCGTGTTCGACCGCGTTGGTCAGTAACTCGCGCAGCACAACCATCAACTCGTGCGCATTCTTTTGGCGCCCCCGGCACGCGTAATCCGCCATACTCGAGCAGATCCCAGCCAACAACGAGGAATCCGACGAAAAGCGGACTTCCACCGAGTGAGGCGCAGTGTCCCGCGCCTCCGGGGTCATCGAAGTTACTCGTAAACCCATGCTTCACCTCCTGCCGTGGTTCTCGATAGGGCCTTTAGAAGCATTTTCGGCGCCAACTCGCACAGTACCGATAACCCCAGTAGTGGCAATGGTTTATGGGAGGAAAGGCAAGCGGACGGGGGTGTGATTTTATTCACGCTCGGGAGCGCCGGTTCCTGCGCAAGTTGTCGCGCTTCAAAGGCTTAGATCGGGAGTGACGACTTTTGCGTTTGTGCGGTTAGTGGCGCCCCAGATGTGTCAATCGCCTGCCTTGGCGCAGGCGCGGCCAGCGCACGTGCATATCGCAACGGACGCGCCTCAAGGGGAGATCTCGATGGAAGGGGATTGCGCGAATTGGCCAATCACCGGATACTGCAAAGCAAACTGAACCGATGGCGCCGTCTCGGGCATCGCTTGCGCGTCTACATCCCCCTAAATCCCCTTCGGAAGGGGGACTTTTTCGTATCGGCGCACCGTAGCGCCGGCGTCTCGCCGGCACGCAACAACGCCTTCAGCCCGTTGCCGGCCCGGAAGACAATGCTATGAGAAGGTGTCGATTCCATCGCAGTCCCGAGTCATCTCCGCGGATTATAGGCTTACGCGGCGACTGAGGGGAATTGGCTGTTGTTGACGTGCGGGTTCCGGCAGCTCTTGAAGCCGTGGGGTATAAGGCCGCGCGCGCTCAGCGTTGCTTGAGGCGTTTATTGAGCGCCGTGCGCGAGATTCCCAGCATATGCGCCGCGATGCCTTGGTTGCCTTCGGCGCGGCGCATCGCTTCCTCGACAAGCGCCTCACGGGCTTCGGCAAGGGTCGGCAATTCCGGCAGGCCGGCGTATAGGCAATCACCGCCGTTCGCGTCGAAACCATTGTTTTCAGCCGGGGCCGGCTCGGCGCCATGCCGCTCCATATGATCGCGGAACGGCGCCAGGGAAAGGCTTGGTCCCTGGGCGCGGCTTACCGCGTTGTACACCATGGCTTCCAGTTCGCGAACGTTGCCGGGGAACGAGTAGTTTCGCAGCAACTGGAATACCGCGTCCGGAATAGCGGGCGGCTCCCTGTCGAGTTCCGCCGCCGCGCGTTCCACGAAATGCCGGACAAGCAGCGCGATGTCGCCGCGCCGCTGACGCAACGGCGGAATCTCAATGTGATGGATGCTGATGCGGTAGTAGAGGTCGCGCCGGAACGCATCCTCCTTCTGCATGGCGAACAGGTCGTGATTCGTGGCGAAAATGAGCCGCGCGGTCGAGCGCTTCGTTGCGTCTGCGCCCAATGGCCGGTAGACCCTCTCTTGGACGAGGCGCAGCAGTTTGACCTGCGACTGGGGCGACAAGTCGCCGATCTCGTCCAGAAACAGCGAACCGTTGTGCGCCGTGTCGACCAGGCCCGGCCGGTCGCTCACCGCGCCGGTGTACGCGCCGGTCACGTGGCCAAACACGGCGTCGCTGAACATGGCGTCATCGTACCCCGCAACATTCTCGCTGACGAAAGGGCCCGGCGCGCCGCTGAGTTCGTGCACAGCCCGGGCAAGCAATTCCTTGCCCACGCCGCTCTCGCCGGTTATGAGGACCGGTTTTCTCAACGGAGCGATGGTTTCAATGTATTGAAAGATCGCGCGCATCCGGCTACTAGAGGTGACGATTTCTTGGAAGGCTTCGGGATAGTCCAGCGTGTCTTCCACGGATTTGCGCACATACGTCCGGTACTGGTCTTGCAATTCCCCCACCTCGAGCGAACGCATCACGCTCGCGTGCATGCGCCGCACCTCGAACGGCTTGAGCAGGTAATCATGCGCGCCCATTCGCATGCAACGGATGGCCGTTTCGCAATCGCTTTGGCCGGTAACCATGATAACGGGAACTTCCGGGTGCAGCTCCCGGATCCGTTCGAGCAGCTCCTCTCCCGATACGCCGGGCATCATCACATCGAGCAACAACAGGCTCACGGCGCGCTCTTCCAGGAAGGGCAGCACCTCACGGCTGTCTGTGCACGTGACTACGTTGGACAAGCCCGCCACTTCGAGCGACGACTTGAGCAGACGGCACATCTGCGGTTCGTCGTCCACCACCAAAATGGGCTTGGCCGGATAAGGCCCGACACTCTTTGGTTTAACCATGGTTCGGTCCGCTAAAGATTGGGGCTGAAAGACACCCGCTCTCCCGGGCATTAACGTGAACCGCTACGCCCAACCTTCTTGATCGCGACCCCCACGAGACGAAGCAGTTCCCTTTCACGCCCAAGGTACTACACACGCTCCAAACTCCTTACACTACTTCTTCGCAATCGACGCTGGGTTGCGCCGTGCGTCATGCATACTCATCAATCCATAATAGTCGGCTGAAAGCCGCCGCATCTGAAGTGGCGCACGTGCAGCCACTCCCGTCCGAGTCTAGCGGCTGGGTACTGGCCGCAATATTCCCGATTATACAGTACTGTCGGGATCGTTTCCTTGACGCTCCCCCTCTCTTAGATGTTACGGTGAAGTTTTGGCAACTAGGACCGACGAGCCGGAAGCCACCCGACTTGCCCGGGCGTGAACATGTTTCCGGCTCAAACCACCAAGGAGATGAAGGTTATGCAACTGGTATGGAAATGCATGGGTACGGCGGTAG
>PUMX01000254.1 GCA_003552485.1 Candidatus Hydrogenedentota bacterium | reverse complement strand
GGCAAGCCGCAACGACTCGATGGGAACACTCCAGCCGGGCGGCTCGAAATTTGCGTCCGGCACGAAACTCCCGTCGGCAGAGGCGAGTTCCTGCACATTGCCCCCAAGCAACGGCGTTTCGCTGGCGACAAGAACGGCGGGCGGGGATTCTTCCTCTAACCCTGGGACATCAGGATAACTCAACTCCATTTCGGTGTCCCGCTTGCTCATTACTTCGTAACGCACTTCCTTGATGTCGCCGGGCAATCCCATGCCTCCGATCAAGGGGGCCGTACTCGTAAACCGCAGCGAATCCCGGCTGGCGCCGCCGCTTTCCTCGCGAACGCCCACGAAGTTGTAGACTTCCTGCTCGACGGCGGGATCAGTGTAGACCGTGGACAGATTGGTCGTGAAACTGCGGCTGAGGAATTGGCGCAACCGCATCTCCTCCATAGTCGCGCGCGTACTTTGCACGGAGTCGACCACGGATGAAAAGCTGACATAGACGATGCCGGTTACGACCACCAGTATCGCCATGGCGATAAGCAGTTCGAGCAATGTAAAGCCGCGCCGGTCCATAATCAGTGCAACGTGTCGTAGACGTACATGCTGAGCTCCACCCTGCCGTCGGGCGTTTCAAGCGTCGCCAGCACCTCATAGAGCCCCAGCCGTTCGTCGCTTACTTGGTTGGCCTGGTATTCATAGGAGTAATCCGGGTACCGCGCCCCAAAGTCGCCGGCCCCGCCCAATTCGCCCGCCAGCACCTGCACCTCAGCCTCGGACAGCACGCGCTCAAACAGTTGCCGTTCGATCACCCGGTCGTGACTGTCTTGAAACAGGCGCATCGCGGCGTGGTGCGCATCGAGCAGCACAAACACCGCTCCCGCAAGAATAGCCAGCGCGAACATGACCTCGATGAGGGTGAACCCCGCCGTAACCCGCATATTCATGGCTTCAGTACTCCTCGCGGCCCTGTTCGATGCGCGCGCCGCCGGTGATCGGATCCCAGACAACCGTGAAGTACTCGTCGTTCGCATTGCGGATGTACAGGCTCACCATGTCCTCAAGGCCCGAAGGCGACACATCGATTTCGACGACCCCGCTTGTATGGTTCGCGCCCGCCACCCGTACGCTGTCAATCGTGATGCCCTCTCTCATCTGGGAACGCGCAAGGAGGTGGGATTTCACCTCCTCGGTTACCTCTTCGTCATCGTCCAACCGGAATTCGCTATCGAACAAAGGACCAATCTCGTCGAGAATGCCTTCCCGCTTAACGTTGCGCATGCGGTTCTGGGTAGACATGCGGGCGAATCGCTCCATCTGCTCATGCATGCGTTCGCTGAGTTGCGCGAGCTTTTCTTCTTCGGTCGAGTGCATGGCCTCAGCAGACCGGAAGCTCTGCTCCAACGCATCTTCTTCATCCGAATCCCGAAAACCGGAGGACCAGTGCGGCCAGCGAACTGTCCAGTACTCCTGGGTTTCGAGATCGATATGAACGGTGTACTGTTCACGGTACATTGCGCTCTCGGCGATGGCGGCGCGCCCATAGTTTGCGAGACGCCTCGCCGCGCCCTCGTGTTCGCCATGGGCAATCGCGGGCCAGAGCCGCGGCATCGCGACCGCAAGCAGAATGGCCACCAGCGCGATGACCATCATGAGCTCAATAAGCGTGAAGCCATGAGCCCCGCGCGGCGAACCGGCGCCGGGCCAAACAGAGTGGCGGGCTATTGTAGGCAAGCGCGTCATGGAGAGGCGGTTCTTTCGGTCGTCGCACCCTTACGCGTCATCATAGGAGAAGGTCCGCTCCGCGCCGTAGGCTGGGGCGTGGCAGCCCCTACAGGCAGCCACGCACACGAGTCATCCATGCACGGGCCAAGCGCTCTAGCGCCGAAGATCCCAACTCACGATCTCGGCATCATAACCCGATCCGCCAGGCTGACCATTGGCGCCCAGCGACTTGACCTCGAAATCGTGACCATCGGGGCCGGGCTGACTGTACTGATAGTCGCGACCCCACGGGTCCTTCGGTATCTCGTTGGCGTCAAGGTACCGTTTGTTCCGTTCGTTGTTGATCAACTCTTGCAGATTATTGGGGAAACGGTTGTTTTCCAGGCGGAAGTTGATAATGGCCGTCCGGAATGCCTGGATTTGCGCCTGCGCCGCGCGCACGTTGGCTTCGTCGGCCGCCCCCAACAAATTCGGAACCACGATGGTGGCCAGAATGCCAATGATAGCGATAACCACCATAAGCTCGATGAGGGTGAAGCCCAGCGTTGCCGCATGGCGCTGGCATTTACTGTGGCTACTCATAGATACGCTCGCTCCTATGTGATACTTCCACTCATCTCAAGGATGGGCAACAAGATTGCCAACACCAGAAAGCCCACACACACACCCATCACCACAATGATAATGGGCTCTAATACACTAACCAATGCATCCACCGTCAGCTCGACATCCTCTTCATAGGTCTCCGAGACCTTGAACAGCATGGTTTCGAGGTCACCGCTGCGCTGACCCAGCTCGGCCATATGGAGAAGCATCGAGGGGAACAGTCCGCTATCGCGCAGCGGCTGCGCCAAGTCGCGCCCGCGCCGCACGCCAGTTTTGATATCGTCCATGGCTTGTTCGAACACCCGGTTCTGCAACACGCTCTTGACGATATCCAACGCCGGCATCATGGTCAGCCCGCTCTCGAGCATCGAAGCAAGGGTGCGGGCGAACCGGGCGCATATCATCTTTGAATATAGTTTACCAAATCCCGGAAGATTCAGCTTCAGCTTATCCCATTGATAGTGGCCGGCGGGCCGGGCCACCCAAGCGCGCCACCCCGCATAGACGCCAATGCCCGCGATGAGCACAATCCACCAGTACTCCTGCAGGGCCGATGTTACCGTTATGAGGGATTCGGTTATCATCGGAAGCGCCTCTTCCTGGCGCTCGAAGATCTGCACAATGCGCGGCACGATAAACATCATCAAGAAGATTACGAGCGCGGTTCCAAAGCCCGCCATGCAAGCCGGATAGACCAGCATGGACACCACGCGGTGCTTGAGGCGCATCTGTTTTTCGAGCACATCGGCCAGCCGGAACAATACAGTCTCGAGGGCGCCGCTGGCCTCGCCCGCTCCAACCATATTGACGTATAATTCATTGAACACGCGCGGATGCTTCCGCAACGCGTCAGCCAGCGACGAACCGCTGTTTACCCGGTCGCGCACGTCAAAGACGGTTTTGCGCATGCGGGGATTCGCCGTCTGGTGAATGATGGCGTTAAGGGCTTCGACCAAGGGCATTCCGGCTTGAAGAAGCACAGCAAGACCACGGGTCATCACAGTGACGTCCCGCAGCTTGACGCCCCCGCCAAAGCCGCCGATGCTCAACTCTTTCGAGGCCGCCTCCGCACGCTCAAAGGTCTCATGAATGGCGGTGGGGTAGAGTTTCTGATCGCGCAGCTTGCGCCGGGCGGCGGCCGGCGTGTCAGCGTCAATAACGCCCTTTACATTCTTTCCGCCGGGCGCGATCGCTTCATACTCGTAGACAGCCATGGCGTTAGTCGATCACTTCTTCGAGCAGCTCATCGCGCGTGACCCGCAACACCTCTTCGATGGTCGACACGCCCTCGAAAACCTTCTTCGCGCCGTCTTCTCTGAGCGTTCGCATACCATGGCGCCGGGCTTCGCGCTTAATCACATTCGAGTCAGTCTGCTTCAGCGTGAGTTCTTGCACAAGCGGCGTCATCACAAGCAACTCGAAGATGCCCGTGCGCCCACGGTAACCACGCCCCTGGCAATTGTCACAACCCACGCCTCGGTAGACCACCTTGCCCGGGATTTCGCTTTCGGGCACGTTCAGCTCGCGCAGGCTTTCGGGATCGGGCTCGTACGCCTCCCGGCAGTCCGGGCAAATCCGGCGCACCAAGCGTTGCGCCATAATGGCGATCGTCGATGAACTGACCAGAAACGGCTCGATCCCCATATTGATCAACCGCGTGATGGCGCCGGCGCTGTCGTTGGTATGTAGCGTCGAAAACACCAAGTGCCCCGTTAATGACGCCTGGATCGCCATCTCCGCTGTTTCAAGGTCGCGAACCTCACCCACCAGAATGATGTCCGGGTCTTGGCGCAAGATGCTGCGCAGACCGGAGGCAAAGGTCAGGCCGATTTTCGGCCGCACCTGGATCTGGCCGATGCCGGCCATCTGATATTCGATGGGGTCTTCGACCGTAATGATGTTCTTATCGGGGGAATTCACCCGCTGTAATGCGGCGTACAGGGTCGTGGATTTGCCCGACCCCGTCGTGCCGGTCACCAGCATGATGCCGTGTGAACTGGTGAGCAGTTTGTCCACCAGTTCGTAGTCGCGCCGCGCCATGCCCAGCTCCTCGAG
>PUMX01000029.1 GCA_003552485.1 Candidatus Hydrogenedentota bacterium | reverse complement strand
CGATGCGCAGTAGGCGCGTTCGAACACGACGCTTTCTGCGGCCAGAGCGTCGAGATGCGGGGTCCGAACGCCGAGCTTGCGCCCGGAGGCCGCCAGGCAGTCGAAACGCAGATGGTCGGCCATGAGGATGACGACGTGAGGTTTGCGTGAGCTGTTGGATGGGTTCATCGAGCTTTTCCTTGTTGTTTGTTGTTCGTTTCGGTTTCCGAGCGGCAGGTCATCCGTTCGAGGTATCCCTTGGCTTTATCGTCATCGTGCGCTTTGGCCCATTGCGCCAGAATCTTCCGGTGTTCGCGGATGGTTTCGACAAAGCGCGGATCGTTCGCGAGATTGATCATCTCGCCCGGGTCGGCCAGCATGTCGAACAACTCCTCTTCAGCCGTATTGTACAGATTGTACTTGAAGTTCAGGGTGCGCACCATGCGGCCGCCCAGGGTTTGGGAGATGGTGAATACCGGCCAGTCGGCAACCTCGTCGCCTTCGGCCAAGCGACGCAAACTTTTACCCTTGAGGCCGGCCGGAACGGCAAGCCCCGCGTAGTCGCAAAGGGTCGGAATCAAATCCAGCCCGGTGTTGACGGGATGCCGACGATCCACCTCGCCCGCTCGTATTCCCGGGCCGCTGAGGATGAACGGCACGCGCGCCGATTCCTCGTAAAACGAGCGTTTCATGGCCAGGCGGTGGGCGCCGTCGTGGTCGCCGTGGTCGCTGGTCAGGCAAACCAGGGTGTTTGCCGCGTGGGATGAGCGGCGGAGCGCCGCCAGGACGGAGCCAATCTGCGCGTCGATCGTCTCGAGGCAATGCCGGTAATAAGCGCGGTAATAGCGCCACATGGTCTCATCCCAGTCTCCCGTGATTTTTCCATAGGTGCGGTTAAGTCCGAAGTCATAGCCATCCGCCGCCTCGAGCGATCCGTCCCGGAAGTGACGCATCCAGCTCGTCTCGTCCCGCGTGGGTTCGAAGTTGGCCGGCAAGGGCGGCAGCGACTCGACCGGGGTGGCGCGGATGAACGCCTCGCGCACATGGTCACGGTTGAAGTGGCAGATGTCGTGCGGGTTGTCGAACGAAGCCCAGAGGAAAAAGGGCCGGCCGCGGTCCTGCTCAAGGAACGCGGCACACCGGGCGGCAAGCTCGTCGCGGTTGTTCTCCGTCAGGTGATCGAAGCCGAACTTCCCCTCGTCTTCCTTCCGGAAGTTGTAGGGTTCTTCGACGTGCATTTTGCCGCCGCAGACGGTCTCGAAGCCCGCGTCGCGGAACAGATGGCCGAGCAAAGGCGTGTCGATGTGTTCCCGGATGGTCGGGTGGGTGGGCGGATTGCCCTCCATCCCGCCAAAGACATGCGGCATCACGCCACTGAGCCAGCTATAGCGGCACGGGACGCACACCGGATTGGGCGAGTAGGCCAATTCAAAGCGTGTCCCGGCGGCGGCCAGCGCGTCGAGCGCGGGCGTCGCCGCGTGCGCCTCGCCGGCGCAACTCATCATGCGGGCGTGCTGCTGGTCGGTGGTAATCAGTAGAATATTCATTGGTTTCATCTCCCCATCCAACCACCGTCGACGGTCAAAATTTCGCCATTAACATAACGGGAGGCCTCGGACGACAGAAAAACAACCGGCCCCTTGAAGTCTTCGGGTTCTCCCCAACGTCCTTGCGGGATGCGTTCAACGATGGCGCGGTTGCGGTCGGGGTCATTTTGGAGCGCCTTGGTGTTGGGCGTCCGAACGTAACCGGGAGCGATTCCGTTGACGTTCAAGCCTCGCGCGGCCCATTCATTGGCAAAGGCTTTGACCAGTTGGCCGAGGCCGCCTTTGGCGGCGGCATAGCTGGGCACGTTGATCCCGCCCTGAAACGTGAGTAGTGAACAGGTGAAAACAATCTTCCCGGAACCGCGCGCCAGCATCCCGCGTCCGATCTCGCGCGTGACCACGAACTGCGCGCTGAGATTGATCGCGAGGACTTTGTCCCAGTATTCGTCGGGATGTTGCGCGGCGGGTTCGCGCAGAATCGTCCCGGCGTTGTTGACCAGGATATCAATGGCGTCATTTTCCTTCCCGATCGCTTCGAGAGTCTTGTGGATCGATTTCCGGTCGCCGAAATCGGCGGCATAGTGGCGATAGCCACGGCCGGCCGCGCGGACCAAGGACTCCGTTTCGGCATTGTCCCCGCGGCTCATGGCGATGATGTCCGCGCCGGCCTCGGCCAAACCAATGGCCATGGCCTGTCCGATCCCGGAAGAGGCTCCGGTAACCAGCGCCGTTTTGCCATCGAGGCGGAAAATATCCGTGCCCATGATGTTACCCTCCTTGTTCGACGGAATAGCGCACGCCAAGTCGTTTGAGTTCACTGGAGAGGCGTTGAATATCCAAGCCGCGGAAACGGCAACCCTGGTCTAGGCTCTGCCATGCCGCCACGCCGGCGGCCATACCGGTGACGATGCAGTCGGTAACATGCCGCAGACTGTTTTGAACCTCGCGGTCACTTGACATGCAACGGCCGGCCACCAGTAGATTGTCAACGGCTTTCGGCAACATAGAACGATAGGGAATCGAGAATTTGTGCCAGCCAAACCCGACGTGGTCGTCGAAAAACCTTTTCAAACGCCAATCCTCCTGGGTTAATTCGTATTCGCCGACGATCCGCCGGGTTTCACGGACACCAATTTGCGGCGCGGTCAATGAAATATAGGAGTTTTGGAAGCCGGGGGTGTTTTCCCGCATCCATCGCCAAATCTCGAAAGCCTGTTTGCGATGCTCGTTTTCCGCTTTGGTCAAGTCCCAAGGATCGACACCGTTGACATCGTCGATGAAACCGGCCCATACATTTACATAGCCGGGATATATGCGGGTGATGGCGTGGTTGGCCTTGTAGGGGGCGCCCTCGGTTCCGCCAGAGGCGTATTTTGCCTCGTCAACGTTGGAAAACATGCACATCAACGTGGTGGATAGCGTTTTCCCGTTCTCGTCACCCATTACGGACGGCGTTCCGGCGAAGGTGGCGATATCGGCGTCGCCACTACAATCGATGAAGACCTTGCCGCGGACGGCGCCACGTCCCGCCTTGTTTTCGACAAACACCGCATTGATGACGCCCGCCTCTTTTTGAACCGCCACACAATAGGTATGAAACAGCATTCTCACGCCCGCTTCCTCTAAGAGGCGGACTCCCAACCACTTGAATGCTTCGGGGCACCACGCTGGCCATGGATTGTCCTTTTCTCCCATGCTACTGATCCCTCGGAAACCCAGCTCATCCAGACGCTGGTCTATTTCTTCGACCAGCGGTCCTTCCATGGTTGGCGGCATGGTGATGACCAGCCCGCCGGTCGACAAGCCGCCAAGGTAGCCAAAGCGTTCGATCAACAGCACGTCGGCGCCAGCACGTCCGGCGGCGACGGCCGCCGCAATGCCGGCCGGCCCGCCGCCAACGACTACCACGTCGGCCTCCGCTACCACGGGAAGTTCCCGCGCTTCTTCTCTAATCATGCTCATTGGTTTGTCTGCTTCGTTGGTTGAGCCAATTACAAAAGTCATTGGCTTGTTATAACACTCTGCGTTTCCGAATGCCCAATGTCAAATTGGGGGCATTTTACTAATGTCATCGAGATCGTACATGGAACGGATGATGGGATCGATCATGTCTATGCTGGTCAGTCTTTTTGGGTTCGCGAGCCGGCCGGGCGGGCGGCAACCCGAGCCTACGCTGCCTGTATGGTCGTCGCCGAGTTCACGGCGGCATCGGTCCGCCAACGCCGTGAGCCGGGCGACGATATCGGGATGCACGGCGAAAAGATTGTTCTCCTCGCCGATGTCGGCCGCCAGGTTGTAGAGTTCGTTTCGGATAAGATGGAGCTTCCAGGAACCACTGCGTACGGCGTGCAGGGTGTGGTCGCCAGTTCCGTAGTAGAAGAAGCCCTCGTGCGGGCTGACGGCGCCGGGTTCCTCCCGCATGAGCGCGGAGATGTCCTTGCCGTCGATCGCATGGTTGTCCGGCAGGCGCGCGCCGGCGAACCCGGCGAGGGTCGGTAGAAAGTCCATCGTGCTGGCGATCTCGGAGCAGACGGAACTGGCAGGGATCGTCCCGGGCCCGCGCATGACACAGGGTTCGCGGAGCCCCCCTTCCCAAGTCGCGCCCTTGGCGCCGCGCAACGGGGCGTTGCTGCCGTGTCCACTGCGAATGTCAGAGCCGTTGTCGGAGGTGAAGATCACCAGGGTGTTCTCATCGATACCCAATTGGCTCAGCTCGTCGAGAATGCATCCGGTGCTTTGGTCCAGGTGCACGCCGCGTGTGATGGCGCCATTGTGCATGTGATGCTTCGGCTGCCCCTCATACCATTCGGCGATGTTGGGCGGCAGCTCGATGTCGGCCGGGTCGTACAT
>PUMX01000108.1 GCA_003552485.1 Candidatus Hydrogenedentota bacterium | reverse complement strand
GCGCCCCAGTTTGCCACATATTGGAAACTGTGTCCCCAATACGCTGACAAGCCCGCCGCCATGGCGTATAACGCCAGAATCCCGATGATCGGCCAGAAGACAATGGGCGGGCGTTGAATGGCGCGCCGTTCAAGCAGGGAGCCAAACAACATCACAACCGCCATGACAAAAACGGACCAGTGTGTGATCAACGTCTTAATCGGGCCCGCCGTGTCGCGTGTCGCGGGCGTGATCGCCCACACCAGGGCCAGTAGGAACAACGGAAACAGAACGCGCAGGGTCCGGGCGGATAACGGTTGTTCGTTGGTCTGCATGAGTCGGTAATGCTCTTTGTTGACGCCTATGTTGGGAAAAGAAGATAACGTTATGGGCTATTCTTGGGACGCCCCTGCGAGCCGTGGCCCCTGAGCGCAATCACATCTTCTAGACAAGACCCGGCGGCCTGATTTCGCCCGTTCACGAGGGTCGGCGGCCGCCTTTCGTTACGAGCGTACGCCGGAGCGCCGGACCGCCTCACACTGCCGGGCGCCCCACGCTGAAATAGCGGAACCCGAGCTCCGCCATGGTCTTCGGCGTATAAAGGTTCCGGCCGTCGAAAATCACCTTGTTTCGCATCAACGACGCCATGCGTTCGTAATCGGGGCGATGGAATTCGCGCCACTCCGTGCAAATCACCAGGCCGTCGGCGTCTTCGAGCGCGGCATACGCCTTCGGGGCTACTGCAACCTTGTCGTTATAGTATTGCTGAAGTTTGAGGCTTCCCGCGGGGTCAAATGCATGCACTTCCGCGCCGGCGTTCAGCAACGCGTCAATGATGCGCAAGGACGGCGCGCCGCGAATGTCGTCCGTACGCGGCTTAAAGGTCACGCCCCATATAGCGATGCGCTTGTCCGTCAAGTCATCGTCGAAATACGCCAGTATACCCCGAATGAAGCGGTTCAGATGCTGTTCGCTCGTCTGTATCGTGGCCTCGAGCAGTGGACAGGGAACGCCCTGCTCACGGCCCATAAACGCAGCGGCCTCGACGTCCTTGGGCAAACACGAGCCGCCGAGGCCCAGCCCCGGAAACAAATACGCGTGACCGATACGGCTATCCGCGGCGACTGCGTCGCGCACCAAGGCGATGTCCGCGCCGTAGGCCGCGCATAGATTGGCCATTTCGTTCATGAGCGAGATACGTGCGGCGAGCATTGCGTTGGTGGCGTACTTGGTCATTTCCGCGCTGCGGATGCTCATCTGAAGGAACGGTTTGCCCGTGCGGAGAAACGGCGCGTAGAGCTCCTTCATAATCTCCGTGACCCGCACGTCATCGCACCCCACAACAATCCGGTCAGGACGCATGAAGTCGTCCACCGCGGCGCCCTCCTTAAGAAACTCGGGATTCGACACCACGTCAAAATCGTGCGATGTGACGCTGCGGATGTGATCGCGAATACGTTCCGTGCCGCCAATCGCGCACGTGCTCTTGTTCACGATGATGCGGTAACCTGGGATGGCTTTCGCAACGCCTTCAGCCACCGCGAACACTTCCGTCTCGTCGACCTCGCCGTCCTCGCGGGTAGGCGTGGCTACGCAGACGAACACGAGCAACGCGTCAGCCACCGCCGCCGCCAGGTCTGTCGAGAACGTGAGGCGTTCCTCTTCCACATTGCGGACCACGAGTTCCTCGAGGCCGGGCTCATGAATGGGCATCTCGCCCGCCTGTAGGCTGGCGATAATCGCTTCGTCCCGGTCCACGCAGATAACTTGATGACCATTTTCGGCCAGTCCGGTCCCCACTACCAGGCCCACATAGCCCGTGCCTATAACGGCGATTCTCATAAACGGCACCGCTCCCCTCGTCTGTGTGGCAAAAGCGCCAACGCGCCCCAGTTGGCAAACCGCGTCATGCTAGCATCCCGCTTGAAGCTTTGCAACGGCTGGTCGCGCAGCGCAATGGCTGGAGCGCACTTGCGCAAGGCCGTAGGCGGCCCAAGGGGGAACAACTCCGATAAGCGCAAGGGGTGGATGGGCGTCAACGCGGGAAGCCGCGTGAACCCGCAGGTGTTCAGGCGGCGCCGCGGCCTTCAAGAACGGCGCGGAAGGTCTTCATGAGGATACGGAAATCCTGGGTCAGCGACCAAGAATCGATGTAGGCGAGATCCAACTCAACCCATTCCGTAAAGGTGACATCGCTGCGCCCGCTAATCTGCCACAGGCCGGTCATGCCGGGCTTCACGCTAAGCCGCCGGCGCTGGTCCCACGAGTATTCGGCGACTTCGGAAGCCAACGGCGGGCGCGGACCCACCAGGCTCATTTGGCCCAGCCATACGTTGATGAGCTGCGGGAACTCGTCAATGCTGTATTTGCGGATAAACGCGCCCACCCGTGTGATTCGCGGATCGTTGCGCGACTTGAATACGGGACCATCCGCCTCGTTCAAGTGGGCGATCTGGCTTCTCAACTCTTCGGCGTTCTGCACCATCGAGCGGAACTTGAGCATCTTGAAACGCCGTTGATTCAGCCCTACGCGCTCCTGCGTGAAAAAGACCGGTCCGCGTGACTCGAGCTTAATCGCGACAGCCACGGGCAAGAACATCAGAGGCAACAAGACCAACAACAGCGCGCTCGAGACGCTCAAGTCGATGGCGCGCTTCAACGTCAACTGCCACTGCGCCTCGGGTATCGGCGTCAATGAAAGAAGCGGCACGTCGTCGAGATGATGAACCTTACTTGTCGCGATACGCAACGGAAACAAATCCGCCATTAACCGCACCGGCACCCCAATGCCCTCACATAAATGCGCGATGCTCGTCGTCGTCTCGTAATGGCTGCGTACCGGTAAGAAGATGTAGACCTCGTCCACCACCTTGTTGAGCAAGATGTCCTCCAATTCGCGGAAGCCGCCCAGGTGGGGAATGCCAAACTTGTCCGAAAACCGTTTGGCGCGCTCGAAATCATCCTCAAGCAAGCCGTGTATGTTGTAACCATAATGCGTGCGTTCACGCAGAACTTCCGCCAGATGCTCGCTGCGCTCATTCGCGCCGATGAGGATGATATTCCGGTAATTGTAGCCCTTGCGCCGCAGCGCCCAAAGACCCAAGCGCAACACCAGCCGGAAAGCCATGATCGCGAACACGGTGCTGACAGCGAATATAGGGAAGAAAGGCGTCTCAGGGCCGACGCGTGTGAAGAAGACCACCGCGAATCCGCTGAAAACCAGCGAAATGACGGCGGCTTTCGCCACCGCATACAAGAGGTTCGCCAGCCGATCGTCGCGGCGGGATGCGAAAAGCCGTTGATCCGTGCCGACCACGCACCAAGCCACCACGAAGGCGACGAAATAGATGAAGCATTCGCGAAACTGTTCTTCAAACGGAACCGTTTCAACTCGGCTCAGGTGCAACGCAAGCAGAAACGCGCCCAGCACAGCCAAGCTGTCGCACACGGCCATGAGGAAGGTGAAGAAGCTGGGGTAACGTTTCAAGAGACCCATGGCGTCCCCTCACCCATGTTGTATGAAGCCGCGTACGCGCGGCCCCCAATGCTCCGCCCCACGAACCGTTTCTCCTTACACGTTGCTGTCACATTCCCGCTGCGCCTTACTGCGACCCGCGCGGCCCGGTTCGAACGGGATTTGCGAACGGCCTTGACTTGCGCGCCGTGAGCAACCCCTTTTCAGCACGATTCCATTTCAACTACTGACTCTTTTCCACAGTATCGCAATCTCTGACAAAAGTTTACTGCTCTGACGCGAAACTGTCAAGATGGCAACCATGCAACAGTCCAGATAAGTTCCTGTATAGAAACAACTTAGGCGACTTATAGAAACGGCCCATCCGTCACGCTGCGTCCCCAAAAAGAATAAGCGAGGCCACGCCCTCTTCCGCGTGAAACCTCGCCACCACAAATCCGGATCCATCCGGGCGCCACATAAAAGTAATTCGAAGCATAACAGCCCTGCGTTCCTCCATGAGGAGGAGTGGGAGCCGCAATAGGCCTCTATGCATCGAATTAACGGAAGTCAGCCTCCTTTTACCACAATGGCTACGCCCCAGTCAATCCGTGGTTCGCCGTGGGGCCTGCATCACCGGGGTTGTTTCTTGCGGTGGGGACTTGAGTTGACGGCTACTAATGTATGATGCGATAGACACCAACAGCTGTACATCGCTCAATATGCGCGCTTCGAAGCATACGAGGAACCAAGAGCGGAGTGGGAACCTCCAACAATGCCCCAAGCTCTCGAAACAGCATGCGATGTTAGGCCGTTTCCTTACATCCCTTCAGCGCAACGAGGCTGCTTTCGATGAAGGCGCCTGTGATTGGTTCTACATCAATAACGCTGAAGAACAGGCCCAGCCGATCCTTGAAAGCGTTGAGCCCCGCCAGGCATTCGCGAATCTCCGCTTGCGAGG
>PUMX01000128.1 GCA_003552485.1 Candidatus Hydrogenedentota bacterium | reverse complement strand
TTCCTCATTTGCCGGCATGAACCGGTCCGCCTTTTCGCGCGTCTTGAGTTTGATCTCCTCTACGAGGCAGTAGAGCACGGGCACGGTGAACATCGTCAGCAGCACCAGGCTCATGCCGCCCACACTGGGAATCGCCATCGGGATCATAATGTCGGAGCCGCGCCCCGTCGAGGTGAGCACAGGCATCAGCGCAAGGATCGTCGTTGCCGACGTCATGAGGCACGGCCGCACGCGGCGCAAACCAGCTGTGACAGTGGCCTCGCGGATTTGTTGGATGGATTCTGTGGTGCGGCGCGCGAAGCTTTGCTTGAGGTAGGTGGCGAGCACCACGCCATCGTCCACGGCGACGCCGAACAAGGCGAGGAACCCCACCCAAACCGCGACGCTGAGACTGATGGGCCGGAACTGGAACAGTTCTCGCATGTTGACGCCGAACACATCGAAGTTCAAGAACCACTCCTGGCCGAAAATGTGGATCATGAAGAAGCCGCCAGACCAAGCGATGGCGATGCCGCTGAACACCATAAGGGTCGTCATCACTGATCGGAATTGCAGATAGAGAATAATGAAGATCAGGAACAGCGATACCGGAAGCACCACCGCCAACGTGCGCGCAGCGCGTACTTGGTGTTCGTACTCACCGGCGAAGGTGTAGCTCACGCCCGAGGGAATCACAAGTTGGCCCCGCTCGATGAGATCGTCGAGATGGGCTTGGGCTTGCTCAACCACATCCACTTCGGTCATGCCCGCTTCGGCGCCGAAGGTCACGTACGCGACGGGGAAGGTATCCTCGCTCTTGATCATCTGCGGGCCGCGCACATACTTGACCTCGGCCACGTGGGCCAGTGGAACCTGGGCGCCGCCCGCCGCCGGGACCAGGACACGCTCGAGATCTTCGATTTCGTTGCGTAGCTCACGTTGATAGCGTACGCGGACGGGGTAGCGTTCGCGGTCTTCAACGGTCGTGGTGATGGTTCGGCCGCCGATAGCCACGCTGATGACGTCCTGCACGTCCACGATGTTCAGTCCGTAGTTGCCCACCGCCTCGCGATCAATGTCGATCTCGAGATACGGCTTGCCCACGACGCGGTCGGCGTTGACGGTGGCGGGGTTGATGCCGTCCACTTCACGCAGAATGCCCTCGAACTCGACGGCCATGCGGTCAAGCGTGTCGAGGTCGGGTCCACGCAGTTTTACGCCGATGGGCGCGCGCATGCCGGTCTGCAGCATGACTTGGCGGGTCTCGATGGGTTGCAGCTTCGGCGCTGAGGTTGTGCCGGGCAGATCCCCAGCGTCGACGATTTCGTTCCAGATGTCGTCGGGACTCTGAATGTGGTCGCGCCATTGCCGGTAAGCGCGGCCATTAGGATCTTCGATGAGATTCCCGTCTTCGTCGCGCACGAACTCTCCGGCCTCGTGGTCGTACTTGAAGTTGATGCGCCGGCCGGCCTCGTCGCTTTTGTATTCGGGGTAGTAGTTGATGACCGTCTCAATCATAGACACGGGCGCGGGATCGAGCGGACTCTCGGCGCGGCCAATCTTGCCGACGGCCTCCCGCACTTCGGGAATGGCCTCGAAAGCCATGTCTTGGTAACGCATCACATCCAGAGCCTCTCCGATGGAGGCATGGGGCATCGTGGTGGGCATCCATAGAAACGAGCCCTCGTCGAAGGCCGGCATAAACTCACGGCCCAAACCTGGCAACTCGTCGTCGGCCCAGCTCCAAAAGCGGTTTTCCTCGATGGTTTCACGAGACACGCCCACCCGTTCGGCGGCGCTCGGCACGAACCCGAACACGCGCTCGAAGCCCAGCCAAACGGACAGGCCCGTGAGCACGAGCAGCACGGGCAGTGCGAGGAACTTCGCTTTGTGTGCAAGGCAGAGGCGGAGAATCGGCCCGTAAAAGCGCTCGAATACCCGGAAACCGAGGAGCAGTCCACCAATTAATGCGGCGGCGAAGATGTAGTTGCGCGTGAACCCCGGCTCCGGCCCCAGCGGCTCCCAGACTTCGGCGAGGACCCATGTTACGGCGAGCATGGCGGCGATACTTGCCGTCCACTTCGACGCATAGGCTAGCCAAGTGGGCCAATACGTCTTCGTGAGTTGCAGGATGACAGCGGCGAAGAGAACGAGGCCCGCCGCCCAGAGCACCCACCAACCGGTGAGCATACCCGCCATCACGGCGAGAACGCCGACGAATCCCAAACCACCGAGGACCCCGCGGCGAATCGATTCGCGGTCGAACCGGCCCGCGATGAACACATGCACAGCCGCGGGAACCACAGTCAGCGCGATGATGACCGCCGCGATAAGCACGAAGGTCTTCGTGTACGCCAACGGCACGAACATTCGGCCCTCGGAGCCGGTCATGGTAAATACAGGCAAGAAGCTGATCACCGTTGTCGCAATGGCAGTCAGCACGGCGGAGCCCACCTCGCGCACACCGCGGTGTACGACTTCAATGCGCGGCTCCTTGGGATCCGCTTCCTCGAGGTGTTTCATCACGTTCTCCGTGATGATAATGCCCATATCCACTATCGTGCCGATGGCGATAGCGATCCCGGCCAGCGCGACCACGTTGGCCTCCACTCCGGCAAGCTTCATGGCGATGAAAGTCATCAGCACGGCAAGCGGTAGCATGCCGCTGATGATCACGGCGCTGCGCAAGTGCATGAGCATGAGAATGACAACGATGATCGTCACTAGAATCTGCTGCACAAGCGCGTCGTTTAGCGTGGCCAGCGTCTCATGGATAAGACCAGTGCGGTCGTAAAAAGACTCAATGGTCACTTGGCTTGTGGTGATCCAGTCCGGCCATTGTTCTCTCGGCGTCTCACGCAGCCACGCCAGCCAAGCGTCTTGGTCCAGCGCCGCCGAGGCAAATGCCTCGAAACCGCGGGCCTCAGCGAATTGCTCGACCTCCGCATAGGACGCTTTACTCCAGTCAATGACCGCCTTACGCGGAAGGCCCGGCGCAATCTCGTCTATTTGAGCGCGTACGTTCTCGATGGCCTCGAGCGGGTTGAAACCCTCGCGCACGACCACTACTCCACCGACGGCCTCCGCGCCGCCCCGGCCTAACGCGCCGCGCCGTTCCGCCGGGCCAAGCGAGACTGTTCCGACGTCGCGTACGCGGATGGGCACGTTGTCTTCGGCCAGGCGCACCACGGCCTTTTCGATGTCGGCCTTGTCCTTAATGAATCCCGTGCCTCGCACCAAATACTCGACCCGGTTGATCTCGGTGGTGCGCGCGCCGACATCCAGATTGCTTTTGCGCACGGCGTCAAACACGTCGCCAATGGTTGCGCCGTGGGCCCGCATGGCGTCGGGGTTCACATCGACTTGATATTCCTGCACGAAGCCGCCCACTGAGGCTACCTCGCTTATGCCGCGCGCGGAAAGAAGGCCATAACGCACGTACCAGTCCTGAATGCTCCGCAGCTCGTGCAGATCCCATCCGCCAGCAGGGTTCCCCTCGGGATCCCTGCCCTCGAGGGTGTACCAATAGATCTGCCCAAGCGCCGTGGCGTCGGGCCCCAAGGCCGGCTCGGCGTCCTCGGGTATCGTGCCGGCGGGAAGACTGTCCAGTTTCTCAATGAGACGGGCGCGCGACCAGTAGACCTCAATGTCTTCCTCGAAAATGATGAAGATCGACGAGAATCCGAACATAGACTGGCTGCGCACCTCGTGGACGCCCGGCACGCCCATGAGCGCCACGGTGAGCGGGTAGGTGACCTGATCTTCCACGTCCTGCGGCGAGCGGCCCGGCCACTCCGTGAACACGATCTGCTGATTCTCGCCTAGGTTCGGGATGGCGGCCACCGGCACGGGGTCGCGCGGCAGCCACTCGAAATCCCAGTCGAAAGGCGCCACAGACATGCCCCATCCCGCCAGCAACGTGATGACGAGCACGACCACGAGCTTTTGCTCGAGACAGTACCGGCTGACCCGGCCGATGAAGGATTCCGGCTCAGGGGGTTGAGGTGTCTGCTGGTTCATTTCGGACATTTACACTTCACCATAGGGTTCGAGTGGCGTTCGAGTCGAGGTTGCGGACATGCGGGTATGCACGGGAATTACATCCCCCTAAAGCATCCATTTCCACAGCCCTACTCATCACTCAGCCAAGGTATCCGTCACATAGCCGCAGGAATACATCATCTCCCCGAAATAGGGGTTATGAACTTCCTCGCGGCTATCGAGCCAATCCGCGCCCTCGTCGTCAAACGCCATGGGACAGTGCACCTTATAGATGGGGCCAAGCTGCCCAGCGTGGAACGTGACCAGCAACGCTTCGGTTGCTTGCGTGAAGGGTTCGAACTGCTCGCGTAATGTCTCCATATCGTCTGTTTCCAACATCGCGGAGGCGGCCGCGCTCAGCGCATCAACCTTATCGGTCCAGTCG
>PUMX01000114.1 GCA_003552485.1 Candidatus Hydrogenedentota bacterium | reverse complement strand
GTTGCACAGCCGGGCGACTGCTTCGAAGCGCGTGCGCGTCAGACTTCGGGCGCTGACCTCGACATTGAGGCGTCGGATGAAACATGGTTTTGGCTCGAAGTGATTGCTTAATACATCGGGAGATGAACTCGGAACGCCGCGCCAGCGAAGACTTGAATCGCTTGCTCACAAAATGTCAGTGCACGCAAGACAGAGTCTCGCGGACCCAAGAGATTGAAAAGGTTTACGGTTATTCGCGATCACTCTCGGATAACGGTTTCGACACCATAATAGCATCAGCGCATAAACTACTCGACGGAGAACAAAAATGATTACGACACGCTACTTTAACGCGCTATTGTCTTTGGCCGTCATCGGGCTCTGCCTTTCACAACCTGCCGTGGCCGAAGAACCCCATCCTGTCCATAACCCGGAGTCCCCGGTAATGCTGCGTGGCGACTGGGTTCCCGAGGATCCGCACGACATCGATTTCTTCGCATTACCCGAGATCGCATCTGAACACGCTGTAGTGAGCGACGTGCGCGACGCGGGCGGGACCCGTGTTAATCAACACAACTACCTCGTGCACTTCAACGGCCGTTTCTGGGCCATGTGGAGTGACGGACCCGGCGAGCCGCGCGCCGAACCGGATGAGCACCGCGACGTCGTGCCGGGTCATGATCGCGAAGCCCAACAGGTTTCCTTCGCGACGAGCGAGGATGGCCTGAACTGGAGCGAAATCGGCGACATTGCCGGGGAACCCGACGAAGGATTCGGTTGGATCGCCCGCGGTTTCTGGGTGCGCGATGGGGAATTGCTGGCCCTAGCGAGCCGATTCAACGCGCCGGGATATCGGGGCGAAGGCCTTCAGCTTCACGCGTTCATCTGCGAGGATGGCGATCCCGAAAACGGCTGGGAGCATCACGGACTGGTCTATGACGACGCGCTCAACAACTTCCCGCCCAAACGCCTGCCAACGGGCGAATGGCTCATGTCACGCCGAACCAGCGAGCGCGGCGTGCATTTTCTTGTGGGGGGCGTCGACGCTTTCGACCAGTGGGAATCGCATCCCGTGGTGGATTATGAGGGCGAACTGCTCGCGGAAGAGCCGTACTGGTGGATTCTGCCCGATGGTGAAAACCTGCTGGCGCTATACCGAGATAACCGGCAGAGCGGGTATCTGTTCCGGTCTTTTTCAACAGATTACGGGCGCGCCTGGACGGAGCCGGTGCGCACTGATTTCCCGGATGCGCGCTCGAAATTCAGCGGACTGCAACTGAGCGATGGCCGCTACGTGCTTGTGTCGAATCCGAACCCGGAACGGCGCAACCCCATGGCCCTGTCCATTAGCGATGATGGCATTGTGTTCACAAAGATGGGTTACCTTGTCGGCAGCCGGCATGTGGATTACCCGCATGTCATCGAACATGAGGGGTATCTCTATGTAGCTTTCGCCAGCGCGAAACAGTCCGTCGAAGTCCTTCGGATTGACATGGCCGAACTGGACCAGCTCGAGATGCCGTCCGAACCTTTGACGCGCGAATAGAACACAGCACTCCAAAGCGGGAGGAGAAGAGCCGTGGATTACCAACTACTGGCCGCGTTCGTCATCGGCGTGGCGCTTCTCATTTACTTGATCATCCGTACACGATTCGACCCGTTCATGGCCCTCATAACTGCGTCGGTCGCCGTAGCCCTTATCGCGGGCGTGCCGCTCGCCGAAGCCGTGGACATGATCGCCACGGGTTTCGGAGACACGCTGGCGGCGATCGGCATCGTTATTGGGTTCGGGGTAATGATCGGCAAGCTGCTCGAAGTCTCCGGTGGCGCCGATGCGTTGGCGGAGATGTTTCTGCGATTAGCGGGCCGTGGACGCGAGGACACCGCAATGACGGCCACGGGCTCGCTTGTTTCGATTCCGGTCTTTTGCGACTCGGGCTACGTGATTCTGCATCCGCTCTCGCGTTCGCTAGCCCGTAAATCGGGGCGCTCTTTTGTGACCTTGGCCATCGCACTAGCGGCCGGCTTGTCCATTACCCACCATCTCGTTCCCCCGACGCCGGGACCGTTAGCGGTTGCGGGTATTCTCGAAGCCGACCTCGGCGCTTTGATTCTGGCGGGGCTGCTGGTAGCCATCCCGATGGTCCCCGCCGTGGTGCTATATGCCCGTTGGATCGGCCCGAAGGTGGACGACCAAGTCGACGAAGACATTCGCCGCGAGATCGAGCAGGGCCCTGAAACCGCGGGAACGGACGCTATCACGGAACGGCCGTCGGCAGGCCGCGCGGCTCTGCCTTTGCTCGCGCCGCTGCTGCTCATCCTAGGCAGCACGGTCACCGATGCGGTAGCGAGAGATACGGCGGTCGCGACGTTTATGGGGTTCATTGGCGCCCCCATCATCGCCCTGCTGATCGGCGTCATTTTGGCTGTGTACTTGTTGGTCCCCCTGGCCACTGACCGCAAAACCGTCAAAAGGTGGTTGGCTGAGGGCGCGGCGGCCTCTGGCATGATCATCCTCATCACGGGCTCCGGCGGCGCGCTAGGCAACGTGTTGCGCGAATCCGGCGTGGGAACCATGGTCGCCGAAACGGTCGCAAGCTGGCCGCTTCCACCGTTCATGGCCTTTGTGCTGCCCTTTCTCATAGCCACCGTGGTGCGCTTCGCCCAAGGATCAGGCACGGTAGCCATGATTACGGGCGCCTCGTTGACTGCGCCCATGCTGCCCGGTCTTGACCTGCACCCCGTTGTGGCGGCTCTCGGAGTGACCAGCGGCTCGTTCTTCTTCAGCTACTACAATGATTCCTATTTTTGGGTCGTCACACGCCTCATCGGCCTCGACGGTCCGGCTGCCCTGAAGGCATGGAGCGGCATCACCACAGTGCTGTGGGCCGTGGGTCTTTTGGGCACCGCCGTGGCGGCGATGATTCTCTAGACAGGCGCCACACACCCCCTACGCCATGGCATAGGGGGTGTGTGGTCCTTCGGCTTTCGGGCCAGGGCTCGGCCATGTTTGTTTTCATGTGGAATACCGGCCGGTTTCCACGTGCAGGAAATGCCTCGCCATTAGACTCCATTTCCCTCGGAATTTGACTCGGTTGCAGAGATCTTCTACGCTCAACAAGTAAGTGTGGAAGTGTATCCAACAGACAAAGGAATCCTTCGATGAGTACGAAATCGTGGCGGACCTCCACAACGAACTTAGCGAGCCGCATCCGTTGGGCTTGGGTGTTGAGCGCTTGTTTCGCGCTACTCATACCCACGCTGGCGGCAGGCGAAGCCGATGACGCGTGGCCCATGTACCGCTATGACCTGCGGCGCTCGGCGTCGGGACCGCACGAACTAGCGGAAGAACTGCATCTGCATTGGGTGCGAGAGTTGCCCGAACCCCAACGGGCGTGGCCCTGGCAGAGGGACGACTTGGAAAAACTCGCCTTCGACAAGTCCTACGAGCCTGTGGCGGCCTACGGCATGCTTTACATGGCCTCGATGGTTGAAGACACCGTTACAGCATATTGCGCCGAAACTGGCGAGGAACGGTGGCGCTACAACACGGATGGTCCGGTGCGTATGGCGCCGCTGGTTTGGGATGGACGCGTCTATGCGGCCGCTGATGACGGATATCTGCACTGTCTCGACGCCGAAAGTGGCGACACCGTCTGGAAGTTCAAGGCTGCGCCCTCGAACCGCGCCGTGCTGGGCAATGATCGGGTCATCAGCCTGTGGCCGGCGCGCGGCGGTCCCGTGATCAAGGACGGCGTACTCTACTTCGCCGCCGGTTTGTGGCCTCATGAAGGCATTTACATCTACGCGCTGGACGCAGAAACCGGTGATGTCGAGTGGGTCAATTCCGGCGACGCTAATCAATTGGTCGTCGATTCCAAACGCTATTACTCCTTTGGCGGCGTAGTTCCACAGGGGCAATTCTCCATTCAAGATGATCGCCTGCTCGTGCCCGGCGGACGTACGGTTCCCGCCGCCTTTGATCGCCATACCGGCGATCTCCTCCATTACAACATCGTGAATCACGCTGTCGGCAAAGCTGCCGGCGGTCACGCCGTGTTCGTGCATGATGACTGGTACTTCTGTGTGCGCGACTACACCATGACCAGCATGTTATCCGTGCTGGACGGCGCGCACTTTGGATCGGTGAACATCGATTTGACCACCGAAGAAGCGTTTATCGGCGCGAATCCAGACAATGGACGCGTCGAAGCTTTTTCCTCGGAACTCGATGTGATTGATGAACCACCCGAGCCCGAATTCGACCGGCGCGGCCGCCCGGTGCCTGAGGAATACTACGACGCATCGAGCCGGGCGCCACACGTGGTCGATCGGTTATCGAGGTACCTGCTACGCGACTACTATGAACTCAACGAAATGTGGCGATCCGAGCCCGTCGATGGTCTGCAACGACTTCATCTCAAAGCGGGCGCCACGCTGTACGGCAGCGGCGAGGAC
>PUMX01000363.1 GCA_003552485.1 Candidatus Hydrogenedentota bacterium | reverse complement strand
CCTTCTGAAAACGCGCGCTTCAGGACCTGCCGCGGACTGTTTACCTCGAATCCCTGCCGTTCCAGATAGAGTTTCAACGCTCTCCACACGGCCTCGAAAGTGAACTCGAATCGCTGAATCGCGGCATCCCGTACGACCTTGTCGTTCGTTTCGGTGAGTACTTCCCGCAGGCGCGCAGCAGCATTCTCCGCGTCTCGCTTACGTTCTTCGAATCGCTTTCGGGTCATGTCGCTCCCGCCTCGTTAATCTCGCTGAGTCTCATGTCTCAATGCTTTCCTGCGTCCTACCGTATACCCATCAACGATGAGAAAAGCCGTCCGTATTGGCTACGAGCGCCAGTGGCGGCGCACAGAAAACGCTTCGTTCATTCGAAGCACTCCTCACACCCACACGCACTCAGACCGGTCAGCAACACTGAAGTGTGCGCCAGACCTCGTAGAACCCGCGGGGCAAATGGAAGCAGCCTTTCCACTTGCCACCTTTAAGCGGGAGCAGGACTTCCCCCCGGCGATTGAGGTAACCAAACCACTCGGGATATTCGGAATCGCGGAAATGAGACCACGTGTAGTCGTGCATGGTCTCGAACCAGTCCAGGCACGCTTGTGAACCCGTAAGCCGGTACCCTTTCACGAGGCTCACCAGCGTTTCGATATGCACCCACCACAGCTTCTGGTCCCATTCAAGCTGTTGCGGCGGATAGCCCTTGCGGTCCAAGAAATAGAAGATGCCACCGTACTGTTTGTCCCAGGCGTAATCCAGCGTTTTCAGCGTAATTTCAACCGCCGTGTTGGCGAGTTCGGGCCGGTTCAGGCGCGCCGAAAGATCCATGATGAACGCCATGGCCTCGATAGCGTGCCCGGGATTCAGGAGGCGTCCGTCGAAGCTGTCACAGAGTTCATTATCCTTAGTGACGTTCTCCACGATGAGCCCAAGTTCGGGGCGATAGAATACTTCGAGCACTTCATGGATGGCGCGCTCGATGGTCGTCTCGACGGTTTCCGCGCTCAGAATATGCTCGATTTCGAGGGCCAGATTGCAGAGGATCATTGGTAGCGCGAAATTCTTGAGATCCCGTGTTCCAGGCACAACTTTGTTGTATACGCCCTTGGGATTGTTTTGGCGCTCGATGATACGCTCGAACGTTCTCAGCGCGACTTGACTGTACGCGTCGTCGCCCGTGGCCAATGCTAGCTGACCAAACCCCATCGCGGCGAAAACGTTTGAGAAAATGTTGTAGGGTTGAACCAGCGGCGCGCCGTCGCGGGAGACGCTAAAGTAGAAGTCGTAATCGCCATTATGCCCGTGGGTCCGAAGAAACTGACCGCCGCGCCGCGCGCATTCCAGCCATTCCGCACGCTGTTCAACACGATTACACAGCATCGAGAATAACCAGACCTGCCGCCCCTGAAGCCAGATGAACTTGTCCGTATCGAAGACCTGGCCCGTGCGGTCCAAGCACGTAAAATAGCCGCCGAACTCATGATCCCGGCTATTTGTCAGCCAGAATGGAACGACATGCTCGAAGAGTTCGTCTTCGTATTGCGATGCCAGTTCGTTGAGATTCACCGCTCCGCTCCTCACAATGCGAAAGCAATACGCTCTTATTGATGGCAGATCGTGCTCAAGAACCCGGAAAACTAGAAGATTCTTGCTTCAGACACATGTGGAGTAGCCCGGTTTCTTCAAGGACGTGACGCAATTCATCGGCCTCCTCCATCGACAAAGGCGCCAACGGCATGCGGGGCGGGCCAAAGGGAAAGCCAGCCATTTCAAGCAGCGCCTTCCCCGATGGGATGACCCCATGACGCAGAAGTATCTGCACCAGCCGCTGCGACGCCGCCTGCCCGTCGCGCGCTGTCTGCATATCACCTTTGCGAAAGGCGCTCATTATGTCTGCATAGATCGCCGCCGCGTAGCTGTACGTGCTGCCAACGGCGCCCTCCGCCCCCAAGGCGAGCGCGGCCAGCAGCATCTCGTCCCGTCCAAAGAACATCTCATATCGGCCGCCGCACCATTCCACGCAGCGTTGATACTCCATGAGATCACCGTCGGTGAACTTGATTCCAGCGAGATTGGGGATTACTTCGGAGGCCTCTATCAGAAACTCCCGCATCGAGAATTGCAGCCCGGTCAGCACGGGTATGTGGTAGTAGTAGAAGCGCGCGCCGTCCGCCGCTTCTGCAATCGCCGCACAGTACTGCACGAGTTCGCGCAAACCCGCTGGCTTGAAGAATACGGGACCTATCGCCGCAACGCCATCCGCGCCGGCCGAGGCCGCATGCGCCGCCAGGACGCGCGCCTCCTCGATAGACGTATGCCCGGCATGAACAATGACTTCCAGGCGTCCCGCCGCCGCGGCGACCCATTCCTCCGTCAGTTGTGTGCGTTCGCTAACGGTCAACGAGAGTCCTTCGCCGGTGGTGCCGCAGATGAAGACGCCTCGCACGGCCCCTTGCGCGATAAGCGCCTGGCAGTACGGGCGAATCGCCGCTAGATTGAGTCCGCCGTTCGCATCCATCGGGGTGTACGTTGCGGCGATCAGGCCGCCGAGTTGATTCGATTCCATGGTGTCCTTCTAATAGCGCTCCAGCGGAATAGCCGATTCCCCGTCACGCCTTCTTGTTGTCACGCAACATGCTCCAGAAGTTCGTCGGGCGCTCCGATGCCGGCGGCGCGCCAAATGGCAGACTCGCGAAATAACCCACCACCACCGTGGTTAATACGCCGACGGCGCCGTAGAGAAAGAAGTGGAGCGGCGTGTGCGCTTGCGCCACGTAGACCGCCGCCACGCTGACAACGGCGCCGATCATCGCGCCCAACCCATTGGCGCGCGTTGAGAAGACGCCCAAAGCGAAGAGCCCGGCAAGGCTGCCGCCAAACAACCCGATCATCTGCATGTACGCCTCCCAGAGCGCTTCGAGATCCAACGTAGCAATGATCAACGCCGCCACCGTCCCGAAAACGCCGAGCAAGAGCGTCAGCACACGGGCGGTCCGGAAGTAATGCTGTTCCGGAGCGCTTCCTCGCATTCGCCGGTACTCGACCGTGAGCGAGGCCGCCACGCTGTTCATGCTGCTGTCCAGGCTCGACATCGACGCCGCGAACAGGCCGGCAACCACAATGCCCGCAATACCCGCCGGCAAAGCCTGCGAGATAAACAACGGAAAGACGGCGTCTCCCGGAAGCCCCGGCTCCATCATCCCGGGGTTGTGCTTGTAAAACACGTATAGCGCGGTGCCCAAGAAGAAGAAGACCAGGGCGTTCGGGATCGTGAGCACAGCATTAGTCCATATTGAACGGCCCGCCTCACGCTCGTCGCGCGTCGTTAGGTAACGCTGCGCGACAGTCTGATCGGCTGTGTACGGGGTCAGGTTCGAGAGGAAGTTGCCCAACAACACGACCCACACGCCCGCGACGGTGGCGTCCCAAGTCCAGTTGAACGTGCGGAACTTATCATCCGCTTGGCCCGTTTCGATAATGCCGCCAACACCGCCGGGAATATGGACCGTAATGATAATCAGGCTCAGAAGCGCGCCGCCTGTCAGCACAACCACTTGGATAACGTCGGTCCAAATGACCGCGCGGATACCGCCCAACACGGTGTATAAGGTAGCGAGCCCACCCATGACCAGAATCGCGGCCTGCAGGTCAATGCCTGTCACTGTTGTAAGCACGATCGCGGGCAAGAACAACACGATGCCCATGCGCCCAAAGTGAAGCAGACAGAACGCCGCGTTGCCGAACAAGCGGGCCGCGAGATTAAACCGCCGTTCGAGGTACTCATAGATCGTGGTCAACTCAACCCGGCGATAGAACGGCAAATAGCAAAACACCACCACCGGCGCAACAAGCACGATCGCCACTTGCGCAAGGAAATAGGTCCAGTCCGCCGCGTAGACTTGCGCCGGAATCGCCATAAACGTGATCGCGCTGAGTTGTGTTCCGAACACCGAGATGCCCGCGGCCCACCACGGTATGGTGCGGCCGGCCAGGAAGAACTCGCCGGTTCCAGTCTGAAAACGCGAGAAATAGACGCCCATGCCGATCAGTGCGAGGAGATACAAGCTCAGCGCGGCAAAATTGGCGAAACCGAACCGCGGTTCGAGAGGGCGCCGCTCCGCCGTCCAAACCTCCGTGGTGCGCACGCCAGGACGGACTTCCCCGCCCGGCAGCACGATCCGCTCATCCCACGTAACGGCGGGAACAGTCACCATTGAGTCAAACGGCGTCTTTCCGGCCTCCGTCCAGGTGTCTGTGACGGTGTGATACCCGAGGATTTCTCGCGGAAACCCCGGATGCTCGCTGAGCGGTTCATAGCCCGCCTTTTCACCGTCGTCGCCCCCGATGACGTAGAAGTGCCGGTTGCCGATGACCGGCGCGGGCGATGGCGCGGCGACAGCCGGACGCGGCAGATCGGCAATCGGTTCCCAACCCCGGCCT
>PUMX01000223.1 GCA_003552485.1 Candidatus Hydrogenedentota bacterium | reverse complement strand
GAACGCAGGGGTTCACGGCTCTATAGCCGCAAACCCCTGCAATGACTTGATTTAAATGGCGCGCTCGGCAGGATTCGAACCTGCGACACCTGGCTCCGGAGGCCAGTGCTCTATCCCCTGAGCTACGAGCGCGTGTTGTTAGTGGCGGATGCTCTGATGTTGTGGCCGTACTGTAGCATAATCCTTCCGGGATTGGCAACGGCGCTCACGCGGCAATGTTGCGGCGAACAGCGGCGAGGGTCCAACCGGAGGGTATAGCAAGGAGCAGCAACGTGAAGGCTACGAGAACGGGCCAGTGAGCTTGCATCGGGGCAATGTAATAGTCGATCCAGCCGAGCAGACCCGGAACGTATCGGGCCGCCCATTGAAGGGGCGCGCCGGTTACGAGCCAACCGAAGCCGGTGATGACCCCCGCGATAAACACAACCCCGAGGACAGCGGCGCGCATAAACCGGCGGCGCTGCTCGGCAATCATGCGTTCGATGCTAACCTGACGCCGCACGCGTTCCGCGAGCCGGGGTGGAGCGGCTTGCCGCGGCACGTTACCCAACGCGCTCGCTATGAGTCGCTCTGTGTTATCGGGGCGTTCCGGGTGATCCATGATACTTCAATTCCTTTTCGACCAGTTCGCGGAGTTGCCGCCGCGCGCGGTGCATCCATGTTTTTAGCGTGCCCACGGGTATGTCCATGGCGGCGGCGATCTCCTCGTACGGCGCCTCGTCGAGGTAGTACAACGTAATGGCCGTGGCGTAGTGTTCGGGCAACCTGGCTACGCAATGCCGGACTAGTTCTTGTTCTTCGATGGCGTCAAGCTTGTCACGCTCGGGCGCTCGCGGCGCATGGCTAGGCGTATATTCGATTTCGCCTCGTTTGTTGCGCCGGCCGAGTTCGGTGAGACACACGCTGCATGTGACGCGATACATCCAAGTCGAGAAACTGCAATCGCCGCGAAAACCATTGAGCAGCCGATAGGCTTTTAGGAAGGCTTCCTGCGCCATGTCTTCGGCCAATGCGGCGTCGCGCATAAACCGGCAGGCGAGACTATACACGGCGTTCTGATTTCGCCGCACCAGCTCGGAGAACGCATCCACGTCCCCGTCGCGCGCGCTTTGAACGAGTTCATGGTCCGCGTCGGCCGGCATGCTCATCTCCCGCCTGAGCGCCCGGCTATTCGCCGCCTGCGCCGTCATGATCTTCCACTCCGCACAACCCGAATGTTGCCGTTTAATGTCTCCAGGCTCAGTTCCGTGCCGCCCTCGCCATAGCCGGCGCGCAGTTGCCGCCGTTGGGCGAGGCCGTTCTCCGGCGTGAACGGTGCGTCAGCCCGCACGCTGCCGCGCGCTGTTCGCGCGTCAATCTGCGCATCAAATTCTGTTTCCAACACCACTGTGATGCCGCCATTTTGCGTCACCAGATCACACGCGCTCACATCCGCGTTAAACAACCGTGTCACGATAGCTCCGTTGATGGTGTTCGCATTCAACGCGCCACCTTGCATATGCGCATATACGTTACCATTTACGGTCTCAAGATCGGTATCCGCCTGCGCGTCCAACACGCGGATTCGTCCATTCGTGCTGCGCGCAAACACGGTCCCGCGGGGCTCCAGGATCTCGATGTCAGTATTGCGCCCGCGCACCGACACATTGCCGCTTCCCCGGGCCACCCAGACATTGCCGTTTGCGCTAACCACGTCGAGATCGGTCCCTTGAGGCACGAATACGGTGTAGTCGACAAAGATGTCTATCCCCTCGGGGCGCGGTTCGCGTTCACTGACAAGCACAACGCGGTCCTCGCCCTCTTCCAGAGCAAGCAAGCCATCGAGTTCTCTATCCATCACCGCTTCGACCTCGCGGCGATGGCTGTACACCGTCACTTCGGCCTGCACTTCGATGGCGTCACGGCGATGCGTCCGCACACGGACGGAGCCGTCTTCGGCGACCAGGTGAAATGCTGGCGCCGCCGGACTGACCAGCTGGCGTGTCTCTTGATGTATCGGCGAACCGACCACTGGCGCACGCACGTTGGGCGCGACAACGCCCACAAAGAACGCTAGAATGGCGGCCGCCCCCACCGTGGCGGTAGCCAAGCTCTTGAGGAAGGGCGACATGATTCCTTGCTTTTCCTTTCGATCAAGCCGAAGCGCGTATGGCGCATTATAAAGGCCGTGCGTAACTATTGTTAGACTAAGGAACACCCCGCAACGGTTTCACGGCGCCACCACGTGAAACCCTGGCATGGGCGCGGTGGTCTAGACAACGGAAACAAGTCAGCGCCGTCTTCAGGCGCTTAATCAAGGACTACTGCTCATGACGGGTGTATTGGGTCTTATTATCGCGCTATGCTTACTCACTCTAAGCGTAACGGTATTCTTGGTGGTGGCGCGCGGGTTCGCCCGCCTGTGGCTGGATTACCAAATCAAGCGGGCTTTTTTGGAACAGGCTGCTTGCAATCCCAGTCTGGTGCAATCCACCGAGGAAATACCCGAATACCTCGGCCAGCTCTCCGCTGATACGAAGCGAAACCCACAGCATTTTGGGCTTACCGGGGCGCTGCTTGTGTTGATTGGCGCCGCCGCTATGGCCACGGGCTATGGCTTGTACGCCGGACAATTGGCGGTCGGACTCTATTTCGGCGGGGCTGGCTGCATCATCGTGGGGGCCGTGACCGCACTCTTCAGCATGCTCCTTCGCTATCTGCGCGGCGCTCAACCCGTCGCTCGAAGCAAATAGCGTCTCTCTCAATCGTCCGCGGCGGGCCGCAACCGTAACAAACGCGTGTCGCCCGTAGTAAGCGGCAGAATGAGATTGTTGCGCGGCGGCCAGCCAATTGAGGGATCGAGCAGGTCAGTCACCTCCGTCAAGCGCCCGAGGTTGATCCGTCTCTCCCCCGCTCCTTGAGCATGGATAGCCATCACGCCGGCTCCGAAGTAGGCCGCGTCATAGAATTGGGGATCGCCAGCCTGATAGTAAACATGTTGTTCGAGCAGATGCAGCAGTTCCCGCAAAAGTTTCGCGCTAATCATGGGCTCCGCGATGAATAGCGACGTCCAGCCTTCTTCGAGAAACTCAACGGCTACGCTGACGTCTCCCGACGCTTCATACTCCGCCAATACGTTCGTATCCTCGCTGTCGATGTAGAACAAAGGCGACCATTCGCCCGGCGCGCCAAAGGCCTCCTCGTCCGCCATGACGCGCCCGCCGAGGCGAAACACGGACCCTGTACGCGCCGGTCCGTCATACGCGCCAATCTCCATACGCGTCGTGGCGGCGATGTTTTCTGTAGCCGGTTCGCCCGCGATATACCCCGGCGCATAGAGCCAGATGGCGGCGGCGCGGCGGCGCGCAAGAAAATCGTGCAGCGCTTCGCGGTCGTCTTCGGGCAAGTAGAACAGATTCGGAAAGATGTAGACGCCGGCCTCGGGGGCGCCTTCGGCCAACAGGTCGCTGAGCAACACAAACTTCGCCGGGGCTCCAGTCCGCAACACCATCTCCCGCGTCTGATGCAGCAACAACTCGTTAAGCGCGCGCTCGTCGCGTTGATAGAAGCGGCTGCGCTCGTCAAGCACCACCGCCACGGCGGTATCGCCACGGCGTGGGGTCGCGCCGGCAGCGTCAGCGCGCACCTCTTGGTAAATCTGCTTCATACGTGCGAACCGGCCCCACATAGTTTGGTCATGAAGCGCGCCTTCGCCTGCTGAGTCCGCCCACATGAGCCCCAGCCCTTTCGTAAGCGCCGACGCAAAATTGCGGGTCTGCACGTTATAGACGTCCTCGCTCCGCAGTCCCGTCATGCGGCCGATCTCGCCGGTCTCGGGATCGCGGCCAATACCCGTGCGCGTATCATCGATGATCAGCCACCGCTTGTCATGATTCAACGCGCTGTCGACGGGCCCCATGAAGCCGCCCGCGCCGCCCAGTCCACGATCCACGTACGACACCGGGCTCACAAAACCATCAACAGCGCTATCAAGCAACGTGGACATCGCGAAGTGTCCGGAATCGTTCGCCAACAACTCGAACCCTAAGCCGTACGGGACAAAAACCTCGGTCTCCGCTCCCAGCACCTCCTTGAACCGGTCAACAAACCCCACGATTCGGCCTGCCTTGAATTCGGAAGCGAACCGGAGATAATCCACATATACCCGCTCCTCAGGCAATGAATAGAAGGCGCCGCCGTTGTCATCCTCGTCATTTGGCGGTTCCGGCACGTCCGCATCGTCCAAGGTGACTTCCTCATTGTCCCAAGCGGTTTGCAGCGCCTCATCATCTTCATATTGCCCGGCCAGCCATTCCCGAAACGCCGCCGTACCCGGCTCCGAACGGTCGTATCCGTCATCCGTGCGCCATTGGCCGTCTTGATGGCACGCGAGAATAACGCCCTGCACCAGCGCGCCGGTCTCCAGTGCAGCAAGCTCTTCGACCAGCCGATCGCTGCCCG
>PUMX01000402.1 GCA_003552485.1 Candidatus Hydrogenedentota bacterium | reverse complement strand
GCGTACGCGCCGCACGGGGGTCGCCACCGGGGCCGCGGGCGCACGAGGCGGTCTCAGTGTATGCGCGCGCTCTCTCCGCTGTCCCACAGATCCGCGTTGCCGCCCAAGTGAGTCTTGATAGGTTCTGTGATGGCATTGAGCCGATCAATCACGTCCTGGCTGAGTTTCAGGTCCGCCGCGGCGGCGTTGCGGGTCACTTGATCGGCGCGGCGCGCCCCCGCGATGACCGATGTGACGCCGGGTTGCGCCATCACCCACGCGAGCGAGAGCGTGGCCATGGTGGTTCCAAGCTCCTTGGCCACAGCGGCGATGTCCTTTAGCGCGGCAAAAAGCAATTCCTCACACCCCTCTTCGCCATGACGGGTCAATTCCCGTTTCGACGAGAAATGCCGGGTCCGCCGCCGAACGGGTGGAATCTCGTCGGGGTGTTGCCAACGGCCGGTAAGCAGACCCTGCATCAGAGGCATGTACGCGAGAATGCCCACGCCATGCTTCTGGCATGCCGGTACGATTTCGTACTCGATGGCGCGGAACACGAGGTTGTAGCCGAGCTGGTCTGACACGCAAGGCGCATTGTGCACCGCGTGACGGAGGTCTTGTTTGCCAAAATTCGAAACGCCGATGTATCGGATCTTGCCTTCCTTTTGCAGCCGTTTCATCTCAGCGAAAACCTCTTCGTGCGAAACACCCGAGAACGGCCAGTGAATCTGGTAAAGATCAAGATAATCCGTCTTCAACTGCTGAAGACTTCGCTCGCAGGCTTTGCGCAAGCTTGGAGGCGCGCAATTATGCGGAGACACTTTGCTCGCAACACAAACGTTTCCACGCCGTTTGCCCAACGCCTTGCCGAGCACCCTCTCCGATTCGCCCTCGCCGTATTGTTCCGCCGTGTCAAAGAAGTTGACGCCCACGTCGATGGCCGCGGCGACGGCGTTATCGGCGTCGGCTTGCTCGTCCTGCCCCCAATACTCGGGATCGCCAATCTGCCACGCCCCAAAAGTCAGGACAGATACATTCAAGTCACTCGAACCCAGTTGTCGGTATTCCATTTCTCTCCCGCCGCTGTGGTTTCATGATCCCATAGGATTCATGGCTGCAGTGAATATTCCCCTGTAAGCCGGGCGAAACCCGGAAAGGCTTAGTGTCGCAAAATCAGGCGCCGCGCTTCCAATGAAACGCAACGCCACGGTATAGATGCACGGCGCGGCCTGCTACCGGTATGCTTACTAGGAATGCACGGAGCCGGGCGAGCATAGTGTTCCCCCGGACCTGCAGAAGCACACACCAAGCTAGAAAGAACCGATGTGGAGGGAGCACGCCATGAAATTCGCTACGGAATATCTCTGGTTCAACACCGATGAAAAGCGGGCCTACATCAATATCACCGAAACCGTCGAGGAAGTGGTTGATAAGAGCGGGGTCCAAGAGGGAATGGTCCTTGTGAGCGCCATGCACATTACGGCGGGCGTGTATGTCAACGACGCGGAGTCAGGCCTGATCCAAGATATTGATGAGTGGCTCGAGCAGTTGGCCCCGTTCAACCCGAACTACCGGCACCATCGGACCGGCGAAACCAATGGCGACGCGCATCTCAAGAATCTGCTCGTTCACCATGAGGTCATTGTTCCGATTACCAACGGCAAGCTCGACCTGGGACCATGGCAGCAGGTCTATTACGCCGAATTCGACGGCAAGCGGCGTAAGCGCGTGATCATCAAGGTGATGGGCGAATGACAGGCATATGCCGGAAACCTCGCCGGCCGTGCGCGACATCAGCCGCGCGGCCGGCGCTTCTATTCCGTCTACGAGCCCGCGCCCCCAAACTGGATCAGGGTGAAAGCCTCGTACAGGGCGGCGATTGCGAGTTGAATCCCCACAAAGACCGTTCCGCCGGCGATAAGATGCAGTCCCCGGCCAATGCCTGAGCCCGGACGTCCGCGTCGAATGCCATCAACAATCGCCATGGGCAGGAAACACACCGCAACAGCGGCGACCATGTACGCCTGCAATTCGAGAACCATGGTCAAGGAATGATAGGTATACGGCGCCGCTGTACCCTGCCACAGGGGGGCCATCGCGAAACCAACGACCGAGAAGCTAATCACGTTTTTGAACACGCCCCAAAATGGAATGATGAGCGACGGCAAAATCGCCATGAGCACTGTCGCATAGAGGTAGTTGTGGACGAAAGTGGCCGCGGCGGCGTGTAGGATGTTGCCGCTCAAGTACGCGGCGCCAACATAAGCCAATTCGCCTTCTGTAAATGTTGCTTGCACAACGGTCATGAGCCGCAAGTTGGTCAAGGGGTTAAGCAGCGCGAAGAGCATCGGCGCGAAGAACAGCGCATAGTGAAACCCGTGCATCCCCCACAGCAGCCCGGGCCGGCGCGCCGCCTCACTCAGAAATACGCCCACGACGGGAACCCGCCGTTCAGCGAGACGCTGAATAAGTTGAACTTGAAGTATAGTCCCGCCGATAGCGGTGAGGATAAGGCCAAGAATAACTCCCCAAACGATGCCCACAGGCGTGCGCGCATTGCCTTGCAGAAATACACGCCGCTCCTCCTCATCTTCATCTTCCTCCTCGGCGTCCGGCTCTTCGTCCTCCGCGTCAGCCTCCGTTTCGAGCAGCGGCTCAGCCTTGATATCCTCTATATCGTGATCACGCTCGTCAAGACGCTGAAGTCCGGCTGGCGCAATCCAGCCCTCGGTGAAATCCGCTTCCGAGGGATCGGATACGCTTTCAACAGGCGCGACGTACGAAACCACAAACGGCCCTCCCTCAGGGCGTATCTTGCCGGTACCCCGCCATGAATCGCCAAGGAAATCGAAGGAATCGTAACGCGCGAGGTCTCCCGCTAACACTTCGGGTTCGCCGGGCGCCGGCGGACGGCCCTCGGCGAGCAACTGGTCCCACGCCTCCGGCGGCAATTCCGCGGCGACAAAGGTTTCGTGGTGGTCCAGGCCAAGGCCGCGAATAGCGTCCGCGCCGCCCGGCGTGTCTTCAAGCGCCGCGATTAACCGGGACTCGCCCGGAAGCTCGGTATGATCGAACCGGTGGAACCACGCGGAATAGATATTATCCTCCCATAGCGGAGGACCTTCGATCGCCACAATGGCGTCAGTCCACTCATCCACCGGCGCTGCCCCTTGTTCAACCAAGGCCATGATCATAATGACAAACATACCCGCCAGCACCAGCGCGCCGCCAATGAACACGGTGGTCAAACGGTCAATTCCCGGGGGCTTTGCAGAAGTGTCGTCGCCATTCGGCAGGTTTGCATTGTCCATCATAGGACGTATTGTAACTGAATGCCGGCAACCACGCCAGAAAACGGGGAACGGAGATTCATATTCTAAGTGCAACACCAGCCAGCTTCGGGAATGCGATGGGATTCACGCGCTTCGTTCTAACGAATTCTTGTGCCCTGTGTATGGCCGTGCTATGGTGGGAGCGCAGTGGTGGGCAAGAGTTCCGGGCTGACCGTCGGTCGCTTTGTTCGTTGCACGTGTCCGGCAAGCTCCAATATCAATCGGATGGGGAATGTCGCTATGAAACCTGTTCAGCGCGTAGGTTGGCTCATCGGTTGCGCGATGTCTTGCGCGCTTCTTGTGGCAGCCTGTGGTCCGGGGCCTAGGGAAGCGCCGGAAGCAGAAGCGCCGGCACGGACGGCCGAACAGTTTGAGGTGGATTTCGAAACGGACGACACGGCGCCGATGGCCGCGTTTCAAGCGACTGCGTTCGCGGCCGAGGAAACCGTCGAACGCAAGATCGTGTATACCGCATCGGTCTCGCTCCGGGTCGAACGGTTCGAAGGCATACCCAATCGCGTGCGCCAGTTGGCGTTGGACCACGGTGGCTATATTGCGAACGAGCGGCTCGAGTCGAGGCCGGCGCGGCCGCGTAACGGCGAATGGACCGTGCGCGTGCCCGTCGAGCAATACGAGGCCTTCCTGGAGGCCGTAACCGAACTCGGGGATCTCGATTCACTGCGCCAGGAGGCCGAAGAGGTCACCGAGGAATACTATGATGTCCAGGCCCGCATCGAGAACAAGGAACGCGAAGAAGCGCGGCTGATTGATTTGCTGGAACACGAGACCGCCGACCTCGAGGACGTGCTGAAGGTAGAACAAGCGTTGTCCTCGGTGCGGGAAGAGATCGAGCGGCGCCAGGGCCGGTTGCGGGTGCTGCGCAACCAGATCGCCCTGTCCACGGTAACAGTGAGCGTAAACGAAGTGCGTGGTTACATACCCGAAGAGCAGATAGGGTTTTTCGCGCGGTTGAGCCGCGCTTGGGATGAATCTCTCTCCAGCCTGCTTGCGGCGCTCCAATGGCTGGTCATCGCCCTTACCTCGGCCGCACCTTGGCTGGTCGTGTTTGGTCTACCTTTACTCATCGTCGCGGTATTGGTCCGCCGCCGTATTCGCTTGCGCGCTGCAAGACGGGGGTAGCTTGTAGCGGACAACGTATTGGCGTCCAGCCTTGTTCGCGAGTGAATATAACCCCGTAGGACCGGCGCTGTGCTTCATGGTGTGCCCGCGGCACGTTCAGCTCGACAACAGTTTCACTAAGTCGAACAGCGATTCGGGGAAACGGGTGCGCGTCTCCCACGCCACCTTCAACGGCGCGCGCACCACTTCTTTGCCGCTCACCCCAACCATCATGCCCGATTCGCCGTCCAACAACGCCTCGACCGCCGCTGCGCCCAACCGGCTCGCCAGCACCCGGTCAAACGCTGTCGGAATGCCGCCGCGCTGCAAATGGCCTACAATAGCGACGCGCGAGTCCGTGAACTCGCTGCTCTCGGAGACCTGCCGCGCCACCTCCAAGGCGCCGCCGGTCACATTGCCTTCAGCCACCACAACAATCGCTGACGCCTTGCCCGCGTCCCGGCCCTTGCGCAGATGGGCAATGAGATCCTCGATAGGCATGGGCCGCTCCGGCAGCAGTATCGCTTCCGCGCCGCCTGCTACGCCGCACATCATGGCGAGATAGCCACTGCCCCGCCCCATGACCTCCACAAAGAACAGGCGGTCATGACTGTCAGCCGTATCCCGAATGTGATCGATCGCGTCAATCGCTGTATTCAGCGCCGTGTCGTAGCCGATGGTGTAGTCCGTGCCGCCAATGTCATTGTCGATAGTCCCTGGCACGCCGATGCAGGGCACGCCATGCTCCGCGACTAAGTCCGCCGCGCCCCGGTACGAGCCATCGCCGCCGATAACGATCAGCCCCTCGATACCGGCCTCCGCCAGCGTGCGCGCCGCCGTGGCCCGGCCTTCGGCATGCATAAACGCTTCGCACCGCGCCGACCGCAACATCGTGCCGCCGCGGTTGATGGCGCCGCTCATATCGCGCGGACCCAAGGGACGCAACGCCCCGTCAATCAGCCCCTGGTATCCTCGCTCGACGCCGACGACCGTCTTCCCATACGCCGCCGCCGCGCGCACCACCCCGCGGAGAGCCGTGTTCATCCCCGGCGCATCACCCCCACTCGTCAAAACCCCTATTGTATCCATGGCAAAGATTCCCCTTCCCCGGCAATCCCGGTCTCTATTCCGCCGCGTGGTTCGCCAGTTTGCTGAAGAAGTCGGCGAAGACGGCGTTGCGGTCTACCCAACGGGCAGCTCGAATATGGTGGCGGTCATCGTCGAATGCATACGTCATCTCGCTGGTAATAACGGGACTACGAATCAAGCCGGAGGGCAGCCAGACGCTGTTAACCAGCCACGCCACAGCGGACAGATCCCAGATGGGTTTGGCCCGCGCGAAATGATCCGGCGAATGCTCCCGGAAGATTTCGTGCAGATAATCGCCAATGGCGCCTTTTCCTTTTACATAGATATCCAGTTCCGGCAACGTGGTGAGCATATGGGACGCGACGCCAAGACAGGGTATCTGCACGAGCGGAACGCCACAGTTGAAAACCACACGGGCCGCGTGCTGATCCTGGGTCATGTTGAATTCTTTGGTATGCGGCCAGTGCGTGGAATGACCGCCGAGCCAGACGACGACGATGCGGCGGATGATTTCGGGGTCCAAAAGGATGGCCGAAGCCACGTTGGTCAATGCGCCGATGCCTGCCACGTACAGCGGCTTGTCTTCTTTCGCAGCTTGGGAAATGATGGCGCGCGCGGCCGGGCAATCAACGGGTTCGTTCTCGCTTTCGAGAAACCGGTCGGCTCCATGGTGGACCCTGCTTTCCGGGTCAAGATTCATAAGCTCGAAAATCCGCTGCAGCTCCGCGTAACTTTGCTCCATACCGTCGGCGGGTCCCGAAGAACGCGGGTTGTGAAAGGGCGCCGCGCACATCGCTGTCACTTCCATGGCTTCGCTCGACAGGAGCGCGTACGTTATCGCGAATTGGTCGTCGATTTGATTACGCGCGTCGGTGTCCAACGCCATGCGCACTTTGCCCATCGGCGGTTCAAGCCGCTCGGTGCGCGCTTGCGCAGGAAGCTCAGGGTAATCCATCCGAATCCTCGCTAATGAAGCAGCCGGTCAAACAACGCGCCACTGGCGCAAAATCTCGAAGATCACGATCCCAAAGGCGGTCGCCACATTCACCGTGTTCTTATGACCCAGCATCGGAATACTCACGACGGCGCGCGCGTGCTCCAACACGGCCGGCTGCAAACCCCGCACTTCGTTGCCAAACGCTACCGCCACGGGTTTGGGCCACTCGAAGGCGGTATGCGTTACGGCCTTCTCCTGGGTTTCCACAGCGACAAGCGGTATGCCCTCGCCTTCGAGATGCGCGATGCAGTCCTCGATGCCTTCATGGTGCGTCCACGGCACGTAATCAAAGGCGCCAAGGGCCGTCTTCTGCAGCTTCACATTGGGCGGACACGCTGTGTAACCACAAAGATGCACGCGCGCCACGGACCCGGCGTCCGCCGTGCGGAATATGCTGCCCACATTAAAGGCGCTGCGCACGTTATCGAGGACCACATGCACGGGCGCCCGCGGCTTTGGCGGAAGCCGGTCAGGCGGCGTCATGCGGTAGTGCGGCTCAAGTTGACTCATATCGCGGCGATGCGGCGTGTCGCCGGCGCAGGGTGTTGGGTAGCTATCCTCACGCTCATGAACGTCAGTATCGCAAGCGCAGCGCGCCAACGCAAGCGCTACACCGCGCCGGGCGCGCGCCGATTCCGCGCAACAGGTTGACAACCGCGCAACTCCTGGGTTATCATTTCGTCAATTGGCGAACTATAGGAGCAATACATGCGCGAAATCATGGCGGTCACCAAGGCGTTAAGCGACGAAAACCGGGTGCGCATCGTGCTCTTCCTGCGGCATGGCGAGCTGTGTGTGTGTCAGATCGTGAGCATGCTCGAACTCGCGCCCTCCACGGTGTCAAAACACTTGTCTATACTGACGAATGCCGGCCTGCTCATTACAAGGAAGCGCGGCCGCTGGCATTACTACGAACTCACGGGACCCGAAGCGGGGCCCAAGGTATACGGCGCCATCCAGTGGCTGCTGAATGCGTTACACGACGATCCCATCAGCGCCGAAGACGACGAGAAACGCCAAAACGTTTGTTGTACGCCCCTGGAGGACTTACTCGAATGCTACAACCCCAAAAACTGAAGGTGCTATTTCTTTGCACCGGCAACGCCTGCCGCAGCCAGATGGCGGAAGGCTGGGAGCGGTATCTGAAAGCCGATCGGATCGAACCCTACTCCGCGGGTATCCTCGCCAGCGGGCTGGATCCGAGCGCCGTCGAAGTCATGGCCGAGGCGGGCGTGGACATATCGGGCCAGCGCTCGAAGGTGGTGAAAGAAGTGGCGTATGTCCCCTTCGATTACGTGGTAACGGTATGCGGCCACGCCCACGAGACGTGCCCCGTGGTTTTCAACAGGGCCAAAGTCGTCCACATCGGATTCGACGATCCACCGTGGATTACCCAAAACGCCGCCAACCACGAGGAGCGTATGGCTGTCTACCGCCGCGTGCGCGACGAAATCCGCGACATGATCGCCAACTTCGAGGAACGGGTGGAGGCGGTGTAGCGGAAGGCCACTTACAGACGATACCGAGCAGCGGCCCCTGGGCTCGGCGCTCCCAGGAAGCCGCGTACAAGGGCAATAACCGAAACTTCAGGAGTAAGCGACTCATGACGGAGAAAACCTTGCAAGAACAAGAAGCCATCCGCGAGAAAGTTCGCGCGGGGTACAGCGAAATCGCCGAAACAGGCGCCTTATCTTGTTGTTCGCCGGCCACCGAGCCGGTTTCCGCTTGTTGCGGCGGCTCCGCCGATGGTTTGGCTCAAGAACTTGGCTACGACGCCGTGGATCTCGCCGCGCTCCCCGAAGGCGCGAATGTGGGCCTGTCCTGCGGGAATCCGACGGCCTTGGCATCGCTAAGCGAGGGCGAGACCGTTGTCGATCTCGGCAGCGGCGGCGGACTCGACGTGTTTCTTGCGGCGCACAAGGTCGGCCCGACCGGACGCGCCATCGGCGTAGACATGACACCGTCCATGCTGACTAAGGCCCGGCGCAACACCGTGAATTTTGTGCAACAGACCGGATTAGACAACGTCGAGTTCCGTCTCGGGGAGATCGAGCACTTGCCCCTGCCCGACAACAGTGCTGACGTGATCACCTCGAATTGCGTTATCAACCTCTCTCCCGACAAGCCCCAAGTCTACCGCGAGGTTTTCCGCGTGCTGAAACCCGGCGGACGCCTCGCGATTTCGGACCTCGCCCTGCTGCGCCCCTTGCCGAAAACCGTCGAAGAGATGGTCGCCGCATTGGTGGGTTGCGTCGCTGGGGCGTCCCGAATGGACGACCTCCGGGTCATGGTGACGGAAGCGGGTTTCACGGATATCGAACTGACGCCAGAGCCCGTGTTTACAGAGGCGCAGCAGGCCTCGCAGGGCGGACTATGGAATGAGATCGCGCGTCATTTGCCGGCGGACCTCAAGCCCTCGGACTATGTGACAAGCTTGAATATAACCGCAAAGAAGCCTGCGTAGCGCCAGCCTCTTGCTGGCAATGGGGAAAAGAAAGGAATGATTACCCAATGAAAGAACGGCACACACCGACGGGGAAGACAGTTTCCGCTGGCAAGGGACTCAGCTTCTTCGAACGATATCTCACAATATGGGTAGGCTTGGCGATCGTCGCCGGCATCGCCTTGGGCCGCATCGCGCCGGATTTCGCGGGCGCGCTCGACCGGATAGCCATCCACGTGCACGGCGCGCCGGTTATCTCGATACCCATCGCCATCTGCCTGTTTCTCATGATGTACCCCATCATGGTCAAGATCGACTTCGCCGAGGTCGTGCGCGCGGGCAAGAGCGTGAAACCCGTCAGCCTCACGCTCATCCTGAACTGGGCCATCAAGCCCTTCACGATGTACGCCATCTCCTACTTCTTCCTCGGCGTGCTATTTATCCAGTTCATTGGAACCGAAGCAACAGACCTCGTGCGCATGCCGTTTGGCCTCGATCTGCCCGTGGGCGCGGAGCACGGCGCGGGCACGGTGGTCATGGTTGAGGGCGTGAAGATGCTCGAGATCCCCCTGTGGCGCAGCTACCTGGCGGGTTGCATTCTGCTCGGCATCGCGCCATGCACAGCCATGGTGCTCGTCTGGGGCTACCTGTCCGGCGCCAATCAGGGCCACACCTTGGTTATGGTGGCTATTAACAGCTTGACCATGCTGCTCCTCTACGGCATGCTCGGCGGCTTACTTCTCGGCATTGGCCAGATGCCCGTGCCATGGGAAGCACTGCTCCTGTCCATCGGGGTCTACGTGGCGCTGCCCCTCGTGGCGGGCTATATCAGCCGTGTGTGGATATTGAAACAGAAAGGCGAGGTCTGGTTCCGGGAGCGTTTCCTCCACTACCTCACCCCTGTGACCATTACCGCGCTATTGTTCACGCTGGTGCTGTTGTTCTCCTTCGAAGGCGACGTCATCGTCGAGAATCCGCTGACCATCCTGTGGATCGCCATTCCGTTGACCATTCAGACGCTGCTGATTTTCACACTCGGCTATGGCGCGTCCCGTGCGGCGAAGCTGCCCTATGAAGACGCGGCGCCCACCGCCATGATCGGCGCGTCGAACCATTTCGAGGTCGCCCTGGCCACGGCGGTCATGCTGTTTGGCCTCGGCTCCGGCGCCGCGTTGGCCACCGTTGTCGGCGTACTCATCGAAGTGCCCCTCATGCTCGGCCTCGTCCGCATCTGTCAGCGGACTCAGCATTGGTTCCCGCGCAAGCATTCGGAAACCAGCAGATTCGCCGACGCCGCACCGTGCGGTGAGGCTGCCGAAGCAATAGACTGATCCGAGACCAAGGCGCCAAAATAGTTGCACGCGCGAATAGCTGCAGACGCCCAAACGCATGAACACGAGGAACCAACCAATGCGATCGAACGCGGAACGGTCACGGAAAGAAGTCCGGGGACGGCGGGCGCGTTTACGCGGCGCCTTCCGCGCACCGCCTAAACGAGGCCCCCATTTGCTCCCGCGCATTGCATGCACGTATCCGCACGATAGACCGGAGTGCGCGCATCACTCGCTCTGGGCTTTCGGGTCGATTTCGTGTTTCTTCATGCGGTATTGCAGGGTCTTGTAGCTCACGCCCAGCAGTTCCGCGGCCTCTTTGATCTGCCCGCCGGAACGGCGCAACGCTTGGCGGATAAGATTGTCCTCGACGTCCTCAAGCACAATGCCGCCCGGCGGCAACACGAACGCGCCCTCGCCGGCAGCCGATTGGGTGTTGCGTAACTTCTCGGGGAGATCGTCCGCCGTGATTCGGCCGCCATCCGCAAGGATGAAGAGCTGTTCGAGCGTGTTCTCCAACTCGCGCACGTTGCCGGGCCAGGAGTAGCGTTGCAGGGCGGCGACAACGTCACTATCCAAGGTGGCCACGGGCTGGCCCAAGCGTTCGGCAATCTTCTCGCGGAAGTGCGCGATGAGACGCGGAAAATCGCGCGTCCGTTCCCGCAACGGCGGTAGGTGAATTGGCAGCACCTCGAGACGGAAGTACAGGTCTTCGCGGAACTCTCCGGTCTTCACGCGTTCGCGAAGGTCTTGGTTCGTGGCCGCAACAACGCGCACATCCACCCGGCGGGTATTCGCGCCGCCCACGCGCTCTACAAGCCCATCCTGCAGCACCCGCAAAAGCTTGGCCTGGCTCTCAAGGCGCATCTCGGCGATTTCGTCAAGGAACAGCGTGCCGCCATCGGCCACCTCGAACTTGCCTTGGCGCGCGCTGTCCGCACCGGTGAACGCGCCCTTTTCGTGGCCGAACAGTTCGCTTTCCACGAGGTTCTCGGGAATGGCGGCGCAATTGACCACAATAAAGGGTTTCTTATGACGCGGGCCGGCGAAGTGAATGTGACGGGCAATCAGCTCCTTGCCGACCCCCGACTCGCCGGTGATCAGCACGGTGCTGTTTACTTTGACAGCGCGTTCGACGATCTCGAACACAGATTGCATCGCCTCGCTTTCGCCAACGATGTTTTCAATGGAGCGCGGCTTATCAACAAGTTGGCGCAGCTCCTTGTTTTCCCGGCGCAGGTTGAGTTGGTCGGCGGCCTTGTCCACGACGACAAGCAACTCGTCCTTGTCAAACGGTTTGGCGAGATAGTCGAGCGCGCCCTCCTTCATCGCCGAGACTGCTGTGTCCACGCTCGCATAGGCAGTCATCACAATGACCTCGATTTCCAGGCCCATGCCCTTGGCGCGCCGCAACAGTTCGAGGCCATCTATGCCAGGCATGCGCATATCCGTGAGCAACACGTCGAAGGCATTCTGCGTGAGCGTGTCGAGCGCTTCTTCGCCGGAGCGCGCCGCCGTGACGGCATAGCCGGCCTCGGTCAGAATGTCTTCAATGATCTCGCGTTGGGTGTCGTCGTCTTCAGCGACGAGAACATGAATACTCATGACGTAACTGCGTATTCCATGGGCATCGTGATGAGCACCTGACAGCCGCCATTCTCCTCGGATGAAATCGAAATGGAGCCGCCGTGTTCTTCGATGATGCCACGGGTTATCGACAGGCCAAGCCCGGTGCCCGTGCTCTTGGTCGTGTAATAGGGATCAAAGACTCGTTCGTAAACTTCGGACGACATGCCGGGGCCGTCGTCACGGACTTCGATCTCGCACTCGATATCAGTGACGCGGCTAAACAGACGCACCCGGCCGCCCTCGGGTGATGCCTCAAGTGCGTTAATAAGCACATTCAGAATGGCGCGGGTCCATTGTTTGGCGTCGAGCATCAACGTCGTGTCGCCCGCGCGCAATTCAGTAACCAGCCGAACGTCGCGGGTCTCGGCGTCCTTCTTCACAAGATGGATGCACTCCTCGAGCAAGCTGTCCACTCGTTGGGGCTGCGGGCTCAGCTCGGTTTCCTTGGCCAGCGACAGAAACCCCGACACGATATTCTCGAGACGGGCCACCTCGCGTTGAATGCCGGAGAATTGTTTCGCGCCTGCGCCATTCCCGCCGTCTTTAAGGCTGTCCTGACCATGACTTGACAGCAGTTTGATCGCGTTAAGCGGATTACGAATGTCATGCGCGATACCCGCCGCCAGGTTGCCCAAAGCTGAGTGGCGTTGCGCCTGACGCAGATTCGTCTCCATCAGCTCCTTCTCACGCAGCGAAGCCACCATCTCGTTGAACGTGTCTTCGAGCGCGCGGATCTCGCCGGCTTGACTGTGAATCTCCACATCTTCTAACCGGCCCTCGCTAATCTTGGCGCACGTGTCAGACAGTTTTCCCAGCGGCCGCAAGGTGCGCGCGATGACGTACACCATCAGAATCAACGCAATAATGAACAAGCCCGTAAGCGCGAGCAGATACATATTGCGGAACGCCTGAACCACCTCGGTGCGCGGCGCCAAGGGCACGCGCGTCGTTAACAGCACTGGCCGGTCGCTCCATACGAAGGCGTGCCGGGCAACCTTCACCAACTCGCCGTTGTCGTCCATCTCGAGCGCGATACGCGTGGGGCCTGTCTCCGTGGCCGGCGGATTAAGGTCAATGTCAAGCACGCCGCCGAACTGGTGTTCAAGGTCTCTTTCCAAGTGCGCAACGTTAAGCTCAGGATCCTCTTCAAGTTGCACCACCACCCGCTCGGCTATCTCACGGACTTGATCCTGCATCTCATGCACGACTTGGCGGTAATAGTGGTAGGTAATAACGTACACCGAACCCAGCAAGCACATCAGCAGCACGGCGCACAGAAGGATCACGCGGAAGATGACCGATTGACGCCATCGGACCGGCCGCGGCGCGTTGGATTCCTCGTTCATGGCTGACAAAGCCTTCCAAGTCAGGGGCGCGTCACGCGGGGATAGGCATGCCGAGCCGTTGCATCACCGCTTGGATATCCTCCCAAGTCTTGCGCTTGTCCGCCGGATTCCGCAGCAGATACGAGGGATGATAGGTTACCCGCAAGGGGATGCCTTGATAATCGTGCCACTTGCCCCGCAAACTGCCCACCGACGCTTCTGTCTTGAGCAACGATCGGGCTGCGTACGCGCCCAGCGCACAGATTGCCTCAGGCTGAACCAACGTTAACTGCTCGATGAGATACGGTTCGCACGCCACTACCTCCTCGGGCGAGGGATTGCGGTTATCCGGCGGGCGGCACTTGATAACGTTGCAAATGTACACCTCTTCACGCCGGATGCCCATACCTTTCACGATGATGTCCGTCAACAACTGGCCAGCCCGGCCGACAAACGGCACGCCTTGCCGATCTTCTTCGCTGCCCGGCGCCTCGCCAACAAAGACGAGGCGCGCCGTTGGGCTGCCATCGGCAAAGACAGTCTGCCGCCGGCTTTCACAAAGACCGCATTGACGACACGCCGCCACGCGATTGGCGAGTTCAGCCAGAGCGGCTTCGCGCTCGTCGGAGGCGGCCGGACTTTCGGGCGCACTCGTAGCAGCCTGCGCCTTCTGCCGGGCCGCTGGCGCCCCCTCGAGCAATGATTTTGTTTCCGGCGAAACGTGAAGCGTGCCGCGGTGCGGATGAGCCGCGCGCCGCGCCAGTTCCCGGGTCTCCTCGAGAATCTCACGATACAGGGCTTCGCGGTCCACGAACTCTCCTCTCATCAGTCCTAAACTCAAGTCTCGAGCCACATCTCCCATGGTATCATGACGAATGGCCAGCCACGTCAAACAGCGTTGCGCATCCTTTACAACGCCAGCGTCTTCAGGCGTTCGCCACGGTGAGGCCCCACCACGACCAGGCACAGCTTCTCCGGTTGGAAGATCGATTGCGCTAGCGCTTGAACATGTTCAGGGGTCACACGGTCTATCCCGTCCACCAGCTCCTCAACGGGCACGACGCGGTTATGGTAAATCATATTCTTCGCGAGGCGGCTGCTGCGGCTGGATGTGTTTTCCAACGCCATCAGAAGCCCCCCTTTCAATTGTTCGCGATTGAGCTGCAGTTCGCTTTCGCTTATGGGATTATCACGAAAATCCCGCAGCTCGTTGGCGCACAACTCGAGGGTCTTGTCGAGGTTCTCCGGGGCCACAGCGGCGTAAACGCCAAACATGCCTGCGAGGTGATACGCCGAGTGGAAGGAATAAATGGCGTAAGCCAGGCCCTCGTCTTCGCGCACCTTCTCGAAAAGCCGCGACGTTGATCCTCCGCCCAGCGCGCTACACAGAATGTCGTAAACGTAGCGCTCCTCGCTATGGGGCGTGGGACCGGGAAAGCCAAAGCAGACGTGGCTCTGGCCGATGTCGCGGATCGCTGTCTCGAGACCCGGCGAGAATTCGGGCGGCGTCGTTGTAGGCGCGCCGCTAGAACGGGCCGGCAAATTGTCGAATTGCGCGCTAACTTCATCGAAAACCGCCTCTGAATCAATGTGACCGGCTACCGAGATGATCAGATTGCCCGGATGATACCAACGGTGATAGTAATCGGCGAGATCGGCATACGTCAGCCGCTGCACGCACTGCGCCGTGCCGGGTATCGGGCGTCCAAGCGGGTGCTCGGGCCACATACGCTCAGCAAAAAGATCATGCGCAAGCTCTTCGGGAACGTCCTCGATCGAAGCGATTTCTTCAAGGATGACGTTGCGATCTTTCTCGACGTCGTTAAGGCGTGAGTTCTTCACGATATCGCAAAGCACGTCAATACCCGCAGCCCAGTGATTGTCCAACACTTTCACGTAGATACATGTGTAATCCCGCGTGGTAAAGGCGTTGATCTGGCCACCCCGGCATTCGATGGCCTCGACGAGCTCGCGCGCACTGCGTTTCGACGTGCCTTTGAACAATAGGTGCTCGATAAAGTGACTGATGCCGCCTTGGTTTGGCGGCTCATTGACGGAGCCTGTCTTAATCCACACGCCGGCGCTCACCGAGCGCACATGGGGAAGCGACTCCAATGTTACGGTGAGCCCATTAGGCAAGGCGCGCACCATCACGGCTTCTTCCGAATGGACGATGCTGGATTCCATGACGTCCCTCACGGTTAAAAGCAAGCGCCCCCGGAAGCCGGAGGCGCTTGGCTGGGTTGTTTACACTCGGATGTTAACGCCGGGGAGGACGGCCGCCCCGGTCGCCTCCGCGTCCGCCGCCGCCTCGGCCTCGATCGCCGCCTCGGCCCCGATCACCGCCGCGGCCACGGTCGCCGCCGCGTCCGCCGCCTCGGCCTCGATCGCCGCCACCGTCGTTGGCGCGCGCATCCGCCGTGGCAAGCTCTTCCTCGGTGAGGTTACCCAATTCACGGTCGGCCGCAAGTTTGGACAGGTTAATCCGGCCCATCTTGTCGATCTCGACCAGCTTGACCTGCACCTCGTCGCCCACATTGAGCACGTCGGTCACTTCATTGACCCGGCCCGGCGCCAGTTCAGAGATATGCACCAGCCCCTCTTTGTTGCCCATGATGGTGACAAATGCGCCAAACGGGAGGACGCGGCTGACCACGCCCGTGTAAATCTCACCAACCTCGGGATTCGCCGTGATCGCCTTGATCAGGCGGATAGCCTCGTCGGCTTCTTCACGTTTCGAGGCGGCCACATTGACGGTGCCGTCGTCTTCGATGTCAATATCAGCGCCGCTTTGGGCCTGAATCTCGCGGATAACCTTGCCGCCGGGCCCAATGATCTCACGAATCTTCTCGGGATCAATCGTAATCGTAAAAATGCGCGGCGCATACTCGGAAATCTCCGAGCGCGGCTCCGCCATGCATTTTTCCATCTCATTCAACACATGGAGCCGCGCATTTTTGGCTTGGTTCAAGGCATCGCGCATCACCTCGCGAGGCAAGTTCTTGATCTTGACATCCATCTGGAAAGCCGTAATGCCCTCGCGCGTTCCCGCAACCTTGAAGTCCATATCGCCGAGATGATCCTCGTCACCAAGGATATCCGTGAGCACACGCACTTCTTCGCCTTCCTTGATCAAGCCCATGGCGACGCCGGCCACCGGCGCCTTAATGGGTACACCCGCATCCATCAGGCTCATGGCTCCACCGCACACCGTCGCCATGGAACTCGAGCCGTTGCTCTCGGTTATGTCCGAAACCACGCGCACGGTGTACGGGAAGTTTGTGTCGAACTCAGGATCGACACTCTCGTCAAGAGGCAACACGCTCTGCAGCGCGCGTTCGGCAAGCTTGCCGTGGCCAATCTCCCGCCGGCCCGGTCCCGGATAACGCCGGGCTTCGCCAACGGAGAAAGGCGGGAAGTTGTAATGCAGCAGAAAACGCCGGAACTCCTCGCCGGTCAACTCATCAAGCCGCTGTTCGTCGCGGCTGGTGCCCAGCGTCGTGGTCACGATAGCCTGCGTTTCGCCGCGGCTAAACAGGCAAGAGCCGTGGACGCGCGGCAAGAAGCCGACCTCGATCTCGATGGGCCGCACCGTTTCCAAATCCCGCCCGTCGATGCGCCGGCGCTCGCTGATGATCTGGCCGCGCATGATCTCCTTAAGAAGCGCGTCGTAGGCTTCGCGGGCCTCGCCCTCCACTTCGGCAAACCGTTCTTCGCCGTAACGCTCTTTGAGGTCGTTCATCACCTCTTGTTGAACCTGGTCAAGCTGTTCGTGGCGCGCTTTCTTTTCCGGCGTCTGCAACGCCGCTGCAAGGCGATCCCTGGCCAGCGAGCGCACATCCTCTTTGACTTGCGCGTCCTCTTCCGGCGGCGTGAAAACCATCTTCTGCTCGCCGCCTACGCGCTCGCGCAACTCGTCAATGGCGTCGCAGATCCGTTTGATTTGCTCATGGCCCAGTTCCAGGGCTTCCAGCATGGTTTCTTCGGAAACTTCGCACGCCGAACCTTCCACCATATTAATGCTGTCCCGGGTTCCGGCTATGACGAGGTCCATCTCCAGAATCTCTTCGGAACTCATGGACGGATTAAGCACAAACTCGCCATTGCTTCGCGCGACGCGCACCGCGCCGAGCGGACCATCGAACGGCAGACGGGACAGGTGCAGGGCCGCCGATGTGCCGTTAATGGACATGACGTCGGGATTGCTGACGTTGTCGGCCGAGAAGACGGTATTGAATACCTGCACTTCGTGGAAAAACCCCTTGGGAAACAAAGGGCGGATAGGCCGGTCGGTCAGGCGGCACACGAGCACTTCACGCTCGCTGGGTCTGCCTTCGCGGCGGAAAAAGTTACCGGGAATCTTGCCGGCCGAAAAGCTCTTTTCCCGATACTCAACGGTCAACGGGAAAAAGGCCTGACCTGGACGCACATCAGGGGACACGCATACGGTCGACAACACCATTGCGTCGCCGGACATGACCATGACCGAACCTTGCGCCTGCTTGGCGATACGGCCGGTTTCGAAGATCAGATCTTCGGCGCCTATAGTCACTGAGAGACGTTCTATCATTTTCTTCTTTTCTCCATAAGGCTCTGGAACGCCTCCCACAACGTTCCGGGCATTGCTGTTTATCACCCCAACAATCCTGAGGCGCGGGCCGCGCCGCTACTTGCGCAATCCAAGGGCCTGCACTATCTTCCGATAACGATCAATATCGTTCTCACGAAGGTAGTCCAGCAAGTGTCTACGCTGACCGACGAGCTTGAGCAGCCCGCGCCGGCCCGCGAAATCCTTCTTGTGAATCTTGAAATGCTCGGTGAGGTGATTAATGCGCTCCGTAAGAAGCGCAATTTGCACCTCCGGCGAGCCTGTGTCGCCTTCATGCTTGGCGTGCTGCCGGATGATACTCTCTTTCTGGTCCTTCGTCATGTGGCTCATAGCGTCACCTTATTCCTTCCATTCGCCCGAGCCCAGCCCGCCGCCGGTGAGAAGCGTGCGGCCGAGCCCCGGG
>PUMX01000230.1 GCA_003552485.1 Candidatus Hydrogenedentota bacterium | reverse complement strand
CATGCGCTTAAAGCAAGCCGCAGCCCCGTCTACGATAAAATGCGCGAACTGGCTGTGGAAAAACCATCATGAAAAACTTGACTCTGCCACATAAAATGTCTTCAAAGGGGGACTTTCTTGTGTCGTCGGCACGTAACAACGTCTTCAGCCCCTTGCCGCCTGGAAGGCGGCGTTACGTACCGCCGGCATCTTGCCGGCGCGGGATAGAGAGCCCAGAAGAGCAGGCGTCACAATCGCGATGGCGCCCTCGGCGATTGCGCGCTTGACAGGGGCACATCCGATGCGGTATTAGTAAATGACTGTTTAGTTATTAGATGGGGGCGCTTATGAACACACACCAGCCGAAATGGAAACGCCAGCCCGCCGAGCGGCCGCCGCAGATTCTCGACGCGGCGCTGGACGTCTTCGCGGAGAAGGGTTTTCACGCCGCCACCATGGAGGAGATCGCCGCGCGCGCCGGCATTACCAAGGGGACAATCTACCTCTATTTTGAGGGCAAGGAAGAGCTGTTTCTGGCCATGGTGCGCAATGGGTTGCAGGAATGGCTCGATATGTTGCCGCAAATTCAGTACAATCCCGGCGAAGACCCCGTCGAAAAGGCGCGGGAGCTAGGCCGCGCGTTTCTGGATGTGTTGCTCACGCCAAAGTACGCCAAACTCATACCTGTGGTGTTAGGCGAGATCAATCATTTGCCGGCGCTGCGCCAATTCTATCTGGAAGAGATCCTGCCCCAAGCCAATCTGTCTCTCGCGGGGCTATTGGAACAGGGGAGGAAGCTGGGGCTTGTGCGCGACATCGAACCCGTCATTGCCGCCCGCTGCCTCTTCGGCATGTATTTCGTTCTGGTGTTGAGCCAGGAAGTGTTTGGAGCCAAGGAAGTGACCCCCATGACATCAGAGACGATGGCCGATACCATCACCACGGTGTATTTTCACGGCGTGCTGACCGAGGAGGCCCGGTGATTATGGCGCCGATAACGCGGGCTGACGGCATCTCCGCCCATTCTTCTTCGATGCGCCCCTTGGCAGTGAGAATCGGAATGTGCATGATTCTCGTTTTCGCGTTTGCCGGCTGCGAGACCCGCGATCCGGCGGGCCTGTCTGTTACCGGCATCATTGAGGGCGGGACCGTAGAGGTGGGCTCGCTTACGGGCGGGCGCGTCGCTGTTGTTCATGTAAGCGAGGGCGACGCCGTCGAGGCGGATAGCATCCTTATCGAGCTCGAGGCTGACGACGCCGAGGCCGCGCTGGCCGCCGCAAACGCGCAGTTGGCGGAAGCGCAAGCCGCTCTGGCGAAGGCCGAGCGCGGCGCGCGTCCCGAGCAATTGCGGCAGGCGGAAGCGGCGACGGAAGCGGCGGAAGCCCAGTACGCGTTGGCCATGGAAGGCGCCCGGGGGCAGGAGATCGAGGGCGCGCGCGCCGCGCTCGAGGCGGCCACGGCGCAGCGCGAAGAAGCGGAAAACGACCTGCGCCGCGCAAAGCGGCTCCACGGCGAGGAGGTCATAAGCGAACGGGACTATCAGCGGGCGCGCACCGCCTTCGAGGCGGCCATGGCTCAGGAGCGCCAGGCCCGGGAACGGCTCGATGCGCTGGTCGAGGGCAGCCGGGCCGAGGAAATCCGCATGGCCCGCGCCAACAGAGATCAAGCTCAGGCCACGCTCGATGAAGTCCGCGCTGGGGCGCGCTCCGAAGATATCGAGCGGGCCCGGGCCGCCGTCGAAGCAGCGGAGGCCGATGTGCGCCGCGCCGAACGGGGCCAACGCGAAACCGTCGTGCGCGCGCCGGCCGCCATGGTGGTCGAGTCTCTGGATGTGCGCACCGGCGATCTCGTGCAGCCCGGGGCCGTGGCGCGGCTGGTGGATCCTCACGACCTCACCGTCACCGTCTACGTCAGCGCGGTGGCACTGGGGCATCTCAGCGTTGATAAGCCCGTCGAGCTCACCACTGACGCCCACGGCGACCGCGTTTTCAACGGCCGCATCATCCGGCTGGCGTCCGAGGGCGAGTTTACGCCGCGCAACCTTCAGACCGAAGAGGAGCGGGTGCAGCAGGTCTTTGGCGTGAAGATTCGCATCGAGCCTGCCGACGGCCTGCTGCGGCCGGGCATGGCCGCCACCGCGCATCTGCGCCTCGACGGGGCCAGCGAGGAATGACGGCGGTAATCGAAACGCAGGCGTTGAGCCGCCGATTCGGCGCGTTCACCGCGGTGGAAAGCGTGGACCTGACCATCGAGCAGGGCGATATATTCGGCTTTCTTGGTCCGAACGGTTCCGGCAAGACCACGCTTATCCGTATGCTGTGCGGTCTCTTGCGGCCTAGCGGCGGCCAAGCCACCGTGTTGGGTTACGACGTCGATCGCGAAAGTGAGTCCATCAAGCGCAACATCGGCTACATGTCCCAGCAGTTCAGTCTGTACACGGATCTCACGGTGATGCAGAACCTGAAATTCTACGCCAGCGTCTACGGCGTGCCCCGCCGCGAAATGCGCGACCGTATCGAAGAGGCGATCGATATTGTTGGGCTGCACGGCTACCGCAAACATCAGGCGTCGCAGCTTTCCGGCGGCTGGAAACAACGCCTCGCGCTCGCCTGCGCGCTTGTCCATCGGCCGCGTCTCATGTTCTTGGATGAGCCCACCGCGGGCATCGACCCCGTGGCGCGCCGCGACCTGTGGAACCTGCTCTTCGATCTGTCCGGCCATGGCGTTACGTTCTTCGTCACCACGCACTATATGGACGAAGCGGAACGCTGCAGCCACGTCGGCTACATCTACTTTGCCAAGCTCATCGTGTGCGGCACGCCCAACGAACTCAAGCAACTGCCCGCCGTGCTGCCCGAAGGCGCGGTGCGCCTCGAAGTGCGCTGCAACCGGCTCACCGCCGCCATGCAACGCATGAACACACTGCCGTACGTGCGCGAGGCCACCATCTTCGCGGACTCCCTGCACGCGCTCATAGACGAAGGCGCAGAAGCCCAGCTCACCCGCGATCTCGAGGCGCAGGGCTTCGGCGAGCCGACGATCCTCGCCATTCCCCCCACACTCGAGGATGTGTTCGTGACCCTGAGCCGTGGCGAGGATAACAACCGCCATGTTTAGGGGCATCACCAGCATCATGTACAAGGAGGTCATCCACATGCTCCGGGATCCCCGGACCTTCTTGCTCATGCTCGTGGTGCCCAGTGTGCAGTTAACCATTTTCGGTTTGGCCATCGACCTCGATGTGAAAGACGTGGCCACCGTCGTCTACAACCTCGACGGCCGCGAGCCCAGCCGCGATGTGCTCAACACGTTCTGGAATTCCGGGTACTTCGAACCGGCGGGGACCGCCCTTTCAGACGAGCAACTGATCAGCGCCATCGTGCGCGGCGAAGCCAAAGTCGGCCTCAAGATTCCACCGGATTACTCCGATAACGTGCTGCGCGGCCGGCCGGCGAATATCCAGGTGTTGATTGATGGCAGCGACTCGACCGTCGCCATGCAGGCCCTCAACGTCGCCAACGCCATCGCGCTGCGCGAGTCCATGGAGATCATCGCACACGCCGTGGATGGCGGCGTAGGCGGCGGGAACGGCCCGCCCATCGACACACGGCCGCGCATGCTGTTTAACCCCGACATGCGCACGGCCAACTTCATGGTTCCGGGGCTGGTTGGCGTCGTGCTGCAAGTCACCACCATGCTGCTGACCACCTTCGCCATCGTGCGCGAAAAGGAGAATGGCACCCTCGAACAGCTTATGGTCACGCCCGTATCCCGTCTCGGGCTGATGGTGGGTAAACTGCTGCCCTACGGCGTTATCGGCGCGTTCGAAACAGCCTTCCTGCTCACCATCATGCGGTTTCTGTTCCAGGTGCCGATCGCGGGCAGCATCCTGTTGCTCGCCGGATTCGCCGTCGTGTTCCTGTTCTGCGCGCTCGGACTGGGCCTGCTCATCTCGACCTTCGCCGAAAACCAGATTCAAGCGCTGCAATACTCGATATTCATCGTCATGCCTTCTATCCTGCTGTCCGGCTTCGTGTTCCCGGTCGAAAACATGCCCTACGCCATATACCTCATCGGCCGCCTCGTGCCCGTGACCTATTTCGTCGAGATCCTGCGCGGCATCATTCTGCGCGACGCTGGCTTCATGGACCTGTGGACCCAAGGCGCCATACTCGCCTTCATAGGCCTCATCGTGCTGACCGTCAGCACCATCCGCTTCCGGAAAACGCTGTAAATCGAAGGTTAGCTTGAATCGCGCTGAAGGGCGATTTGTATCTACTGCCCAAATTGCCGCGTAATCCCGCAAACCCTTCGAAACGACGCAACGAAGCTGGCGCTACGAAACTATATCCATTGGCCTGATTGGATTACTTCTCCTTTTGGCGCTTGTGCGCGGGCTGTGATACAGTGCCGTTACAGAGGCTGAGGAAAACCGGCCATCGGCGCATAGGCCGATGAACCAGCGGAAGGAATGAACGTATGGCGAACGAAACAGTGCGGCAGTT
>PUMX01000066.1 GCA_003552485.1 Candidatus Hydrogenedentota bacterium | reverse complement strand
GGCCGCCGTTCTCAGAAAGCCTCGGCGGGTGGGGGAGTGATTCGCGCGTTGATCTTTGTTCATGGTTGCGCCTCCTTCACTAATGCTGATGTTCGGCGCTGGGGCCCAGGACTCACTCCCTCCTATGGGGGCGTGTGCTTATCCCGTGTAGCCGCAAACACCCATTCGCGGTGAATTAATCACCGGCAACATCATGTCCCCATCACCCAAATGGGCGTGTTCTTCACACAGAAACGGACGCTGATCACGAGCCGCCGTATCCCACACATAGGCGGCTGCTTCGCCGCATACGCCACACGGCCACACGGGCGCCTCATTGCGCGCCAGGAGTTCTATCGTGTCGCTCAGTGGAGCGCGAAATTCGCCCACGTGGGTTAGGGTCAGTTCCGTGCTTGAGCCGTAATCGTATATGTATTCGATAGGCCTATCATCGAAATGGAAGACTTCGTCGAAGGTTTTCGATTTAGCCAGCGTGTAACGTTTCTTGTCCCGGTAAAATTCGCTGAGATGATCGCAACATTCGAGCCATAACCGTCTCAATGCGCGATCCATCTCGTCGAGTTGCGCGTGGAGCGAGACCCCGAAGTACAGCCAATAACGCTTACTCCGCTTCGATTGCGCGCGAATGAGCATAATGTCGGACAAGCTTGCGTCCTTGTTGGCTCTTGTGCCGAGGCATTTCTTCACGTGGCGAGACGCGGCCGTCTTGACGATTCGCTCTCCGCACAGTTGGCAGAAACCATAGGACGTTGGCGTGGTCATCCGGCCACGTCCTGGTGTTGGTCCGCCAGCAAGGGGACGCCACGCTTGCACAACTGGAAACACACGCCCCAGGGATCACGAAGCATGACGATGTGCGAGCCGTCATCCAAATGAAGCTCTTCCTCGAGTTTTGCGCCCGCGTTGAGAAGACGTTGCTTGTCTTTGCTGGGATCTTCAGACACGAAAGCGAGATGGAAAAGAAGCGGATCCATTTTGCAGTACTCCGGCACGCTGTCCGGCGGGTTTTGATAGATTTCCAGCATCATCGCGCCGCTACTGTCCCGCAAGAAGTGGGTATGAGGCGCTTGGCTTAGAGCCCGCACAATTTCCAAACCGAGGTGGATTTCGTACCATGCCGCCATGGCGGCGGGTTCGGGCACATTAAATGCTACATGTTCAAATTTCATTGCAGTGTGAATCCTCTTACGTACATGCGCTTTGGGTTTCGGAAAGAAATCGGACGGCGGCATTGCCCCTATTTCTTCCGTAAACAAGGGTTCCTGCTCACGCTTGACTTAGTCGCTCTGCTCCCGCGCCTGCAGGGCCTTGAGGTAATCCGTGAGTTGCTTCATGCGGCGGTTGAACAGGCCTGCCGAAATGAATTCGTCTTCGCGTCCGTCATATTCCGAGACCGCCACATGGCCCGAGGTGGGACGCTCGGCGGCGTCGCTGCGCTCTTCGAGCCAGAAGCCGCGTTCGTCAAGCGCATCGAGCGCTTCGCGCGCACGCCGGCCGAGCCGTTCGAATGCCTCGTCATCGGGTTCAGCCGCGCGTTCCTCGAGAATAGCATTCCGTCCCGATTCTTTTACGCGCTCGATGGTCCTCAAAGCGCGCTGACCCCAATTGCCCTTCCAAGCATAGCCGGGCCTCAAGTCCTCGTCGGAATAAGTGATGACACGGTCCGGCGTGCAATAGAGCGGACGGTTGGTGTGCAGCTCATAGAAGCGCGCCCAACGGCCGTCTTCGAGCCGCGATCGCTCGTACCAATCGGCGACTTCGTCAAACGGCTCGACGTACCGGTCATCGCCGGTTTTGAGCCAGACTTCCTTGAGGATATCAAGCACAGCGGGGGTCTCTCCTGCCGTAATCGCCATGGGCTCGAACCAACGCCCAGGCGCAGGGCTATTGGGCTTCTTTGGTCCCTTTACAAAGTCGTCGTGGTACTGTTGCGCCCAGGCCGCATCGGGCAGCCGCACTTCGAGCAACCAGTCCGCGGCTCGAATGAAGGCCTCGAAGTGTTCGTCCTCGCCGAAAGTTTCATACGCATACAGCAGCACTTCCATGCAGTCGGGTATGCTGGCGTCGTTGATATGGTGATAACGCCGGTAGTTGTCGAGGTCGGAGTGACCGTCTTCCGTTTCCAATGGGTAGTATTGAGGCCACCCGCCGCTGGGATACTGCGCTTCGAGGAACAAGTTCAGTGCTTTGTCCAGCGCTTCCTTGTGCCGTTCTTCATCGGAACCGTCGCGAATCAGTTCGATGAAAAACATCGTTGGCCCCTGGGTGCGGGCGTCGTCAAAATCAGCTTGCGGAGGGCGGCGATAGGAGTGAGGCGCATCGACATGCCGGTCCGTCCATTCATCGCTGAGCGGTTGCCGCATCCGCCAGCCGCCGACATCAAGTTGCACCGTGGCCAGCGCGTCGCCGACTTCCTTGGCCATATCGAGTAGCTGTTCGTCGCCGGTGGCGCGGTAGGCTCGAAGAAACGTGCGCCCTACCGACGGGGTTCCAGGCGGTTCGATGGTTATGTACGTTTCATCCGGGAAAGGATTCTTGACACCATGTCCGGCGTCATACCGGACCTGCAGGTCGGCGGAGACCATGAACGGATATCCGCCCTTGTATGACAAGCCACTGAACGCTTTGGCCGCGCGCACAATGCCGTCGTCGACCTCCTCGGCTGTGGGCGGTTCAGCGGCCGCCGCCAGCGGAACAGCCCCTACCGTCACTACGGCGGCCAAGAAAGCGTGAAGAAAACGGATTCGCCAACACTGCGCGCGGAATTCCTTTTGTAAACTCATACTGCCAAGCTCTCCTCAACTAAAACGGGGGCGCCGGCCCACGCCAATGATTCGATAATCGTAGCGTGAACCGGCGCCGGTAGTCCATGGTTTAGCCGAGGCCTCTGATATGCCAACCGTCACGGTACGGCCGGCTAAGATACTGATTTGCCTCGGGCTTATTGGTGAACTCGAACGCCACGGGATCCCACTCGAGACGTTCGCCGGGGAAGCGATTCGCGATGTTGCCGATCAGGATCGTCTCCGTCATGTTGCCGGAATACCCGAAGGGCGTGCTCGTTTCGCCACGGCCAAGACACGCATCGACATACTCATGGTAATGATTGATCTCGGGAAGCCACTCTTCGCTTTCCTTGTACTCCTGCACCGCGTCGGCAAAAGCTTCTTCGGGGAAATACTGTGGCGGCCGCACATGGGGAACGAGGACGAAGCCCTTGTCCGTGATGAGCATCGAACCGTTGCCGGGCAGGTCGTCATTGTCCACCGGCCAATCGCTGGTGTCAATCTCGCAGGTGTCGTGCCAGTAGACATCAATGTCCCCATCCGTATATGCGGTCTGAGGGAAGCGGTGCACGCACGTGTTGTCGGGCGAGAATGTGTCCTCGTAAGGGGGCGTCTTGTAACTCATCAACCACTTGGGTTGGGTGAGTTCGAGCCCGTGAAACGGAAGGTCAATCATGTGGCCGCACACATCGCCGCGCACGCCGCCGCCGAAGTCATGCCAACGCCGCCACATGCGGATGTGATAAAGCTCCTCATTGTAGGGCCGTTCGGGCGCCACGCCCAGGTACAGGTCCCAATCCAGATGCTCGGGCGGATCGATGCCGGTCTCGGGCTGGCGCTCGGTGGGCGGATCGCTGAAATCGCCGGTGTAATGCCAGCGAATAAGGTCCCAGCAGTGGACCTCCTTGATTGTGCCCAAAACACCGGCGCGGATCATTGCCGAGAGATTGCGGTACTCGGGATGGTTGTGGCTTTGCACGCCCATTTGCGTCACCAGATGGGGTCTGCGCTCGGCTTCTTCGGCGATGACGCGCGCCTCGTGCATGCTGTGCGTGAGCGGTTTCTGGCAATAGACGTGCTTATTCAGCCGCATCGCCGTCATCGATATGGGCGCGTGCATGTGGTTTGGCACGGTGGCGTTGATGGAATCGATGTTGTCAGCTTCTTCCTCGAGCAGAACGCGCCAGTCCCTGTACAACCGCGCCTCAGGGAAACCTTCCGCCGCCTCGTTCAGAAACTGTTCATCAACGTCGCATAACGCTACGATCTCGACATCGGGATGATCCGCGATTCGGATCAAATCGCGGTCGCCCATCTGACCGCCTACGCCAATGGATGCATGCCGCAACTTCCCGTTACTTCGCTGGCCCCGCGCCTTACGGGAGAGAATGAACGGCCCCATGGCGCTAGCCGCGGCCGCCTGTTTCATGAAAGTGCGCCGTGTTGTCTTCATTGCCATGACAAGATCTCCTTCGTCGGTTTACCCGTTGCTCTCATAGGCCTACAGCCATGAGGATCGGGACCGGCCGGCGTGTCTTATGCGGCGCAAAGAACGACGGACTTCACACACCATCCAACGACGGACTTCACTGGTATCGCTGAACAGCGCGCACACGTGATCTCAGCGGCGAGTAACAAGGCAGACGCCAAATTCAGACGGTTCCGGTCTCTCTCTGGCGAACTCGCAACCTGTCATAACGCTCAAAAAGAACCGTTGCTACGCTGCGCGACCCGGTTCATGCCCCGTCTGGGACATGAACCGGGTTGATTCACGTGAGATTAGCCAAGCCCCCTGATATGCCAGCCGTCGCGATATGGGCGGCTCAGGTACTGGTTTGCCTCTGGCTTGTTGGGGAACTCGAACGCCACGGGATCCCATTCGAGCCGTTCCTCGGGGAACCGGTTCGCGATGTTGCCGATTAGCACGGTCTCGGTCATGTTCCCCGAGTAACAGAAGGGCGTGCTTGTTTCGGTTCGGCCGAGACAGGCGTCGACGAACTCGTGATAGTGGTTGACCCCTTCCATGCGGCCTTCGCTATCGACATACTCCTGCACGGCGCCTTCGAATTCTTCTTCGGGGAAGAACTGGGGATCGTCGACGTGCGGCAGCAAGATGAACCCTTTGTCGCAAATCAGCATGGAACCGTTGCCCGGCAAATCATCGTTGTCCACGGGCCAATCGGTGGTGTCAATTTCACAGGTGTCGTGCCAATAGTAGTCGATATCGCCATCCGTGTAGGGCGTTTCGGGAAAACGATGGACGCACATGTTGTCGGGCGAGAACGTGTCCTCGTAAGGCGGGCTCTTGTAACTCATGATCCACTTGGGCTGGGTGAGCTCAAGGGCATGAAACGGCACGTCCAGCATATGTCCCGCCATGTCTCCACGCGCGCCGCCGCCGAAATCATGCCAGCGCCGCCACATGCGGATGTGGTAGAGCTCTTCGTTGAACGGGCGCTCCGGCGCCACGCCTAGATACAGGTCCCAATGCAAGTAGTCCGGCGGATCAATGCCGGTCTCGGGTTGGCGCTCGGTCGGCGGATCGCTGAAATCGCCGGTGTAATGCCAGCGGACCAGGTCCCACGAGTGCACTTCTTTGATCTTGCCAAACACGCCTGCCTGGAGCATCGCGGAAAAATTGCGGTACGCAGGGTGATTATGCGTTTGCACGCCCATCTGCGTGATCTGGTCGGGCCTGCGCCCCGCTTCCTCCGCCATGACGCGGGCCTCGTGCATGCTGTGTGTCAGCGGCTTCTGGCAGTAAACATGTTTGCCAAGCCGCATCGCCGTGATCGAAATGGGGGCATGCATGTGATTGGGGACCGCGGCGTTGATCGAATCGATGTTGTCGGCCTCTTCCTCGAGCAAGACGCGCCAGTCGTTGTATAAACGCGCCTCGGGGAATCCCTCGGCCGCCTCGTTCAGAAAGTTATCGTCGACGTCACATAACGCTACGATCTCGATGTCTTCGTGTTCGGCCAGACGGATCAAATCGCGGTCGCCCATTTGGCCGCCCACGCCAATAGACGCGTGCCGCAGCTTGCCGTTGCTTCGCTGGCCCCGCGCTTTGCGGGACAGAATGAATGGTCCCATCGCGCTTGCGGCGGCGGCCTGCTTCATGAAGGTGCGGCGTGTGGTCTTGATAGACATAACCCTTATCCTCTCTTTGCTAAACCCATGAACACGGTTGCGTTGCGTCTCCCCTGAACAGTCCAATCCATTTTTCCAGACACAGTACGCAGTGAAAACCCTTGGCCTTCACGCTGGCGCCGCTACCCCGGCTTGCGCATACCAACCGACAGCCATGTACGAAACTATATGACGGGTGTCTCGGCATTTGCAAGAATAGTCAGCGTGAATTCGACAAGATTGTTTTCAAAACGAGCCATGCGGTCTGGCCGCAATTGGAGAAACAAGCGTTCATCAATGAATTCTTAGGGCATCGCCGGATAGCGGTCTTGCCGGTACGCGCGCCGTACGCGCAAGAGCTGAGTTTGGCGCAAGTGGCGCTAGCGGTCCGACGGGTTTCCCGCAAACAAACGCATTCTGCCCCAGATTGCACGGCGGTGGGGTTGATTGCGCTGGAAAGCCCCCCTTATGATTGAGTGGCGTTGTGTGAAGGATTGAGGCGCGTTCCGCGCCGATAGACGTTGGGATGAAGCAGCTACATAAGGATTTTTCGGAATGGCGCATACGCTTCTTGTTATTGCACTGATGGGTTTCAGCGCCGGCATGTATCCGGCCCCAGGCGAGGCCACGCACATTTGCGCCCATCGCGGGGACATGGCGAATGCGCCGGAGAATACGCTGCCCGCCATCATCTCCGCCGTCGAAAAAGGGGCGCACCAGATTGAGTTTGACGTATACGTCACGAAGGACGACGAATTGGTGGTGATTCATGATCGCACGGTGGATCGCACCACGGATGGCAGTGGTGAGGTAACGGAGATGACCCTTGATGAGATCCGCGAACTGGATGCGGGAAGCTGGTTTGATCCGGAATTCGCCGGTGAGAAAGTCCCCACTATGCGCGAGGTTCTCGAAGTTATACCGGAGGGCATTTTCGTTAACGTTCACTTGAAGCGCGGCGAGAGACTGGGCGCGAAGAGCGCGCAACTCATCGAGGAGATGGGGCGGCTCGATCAGGCCTTCTTGGCTTGCTCACGCGAGCAGGCGGAGGAAGCGCGGGCGGTTGTGCCGGATATCATGATAGGCAACATGCAGCGGCGTCGGGGCGATCGGGAACGGTACATCGACGAAACCATCGAATGGGGTTACGAATTCATTCAATTGCATCGACGTGAAGGTATCGAGGGTCTCGCCGAAGACGTTGCCCGGCTTCACGAAGGGGGCGTGCGTGTGAATTTCTTCGGCACCGAGGATCCCGATATGATGCGCGCGCTCGCGGAAGGCGGCGTAGACTATATTCTGACTGACGATCTCGATTTGGGACTCGAAGTCATGCGTGAGTTCGGCGTCGAGCCTCTCGATGTATGTGAAGCCATTGAGGAGTGAGCACGCCTTTCTTAGGGATGTAACCAAGACGGAGCCAATACGCATGTCACCACGTGAAGAATGTACATACTCGCCGCCTGTAGCCGGGCCTCAAGGGGCCGCGTATCTTTCGCGTCGCGCATTCCTTCAGGGGACCGCGCTGGTATTGGGCGGGCTTGCCGCGGGACCCCGGTTGCAAGCGGCCGAGCCGCAGATCGAACCGACGTTGCGCGTTGGGCTTGTGACGGATGTGCATTACGCCGACAAATCCACGCGCATCAATCGCTACTATCGCGATAGCCTTGATAAGCTGAGCGAGGCCATAGACGTTTTCAACGAGGACCCGCCTGATTTCGCCGTACATCTTGGCGATCTCATTGATGCGGGGGAGACCGTCGAGGAAGAGCTGCGGCACTTGAACGCTATCGAAGAAGTGTTCAGCCGGCTTGCCTGCACACGCCACTACGTCCTTGGCAATCACTGCGTCGATGGGCTCACGAAGAATGAGTTTCTGGCTGGAACGCCTATGGACGCCGAGCATTACTGTTTTGATGCAAAGGGGTTCCGCTTCATTGCCGTGGACTCGTGTTTTCGCGAGGACGGCGAGCCCTATGGCCGGCGCAATTTCGATTGGACCGACGCTAACATTCTCGCCGAACAAATCGGCTGGCTTGAATCCGAACTCGCGGCGCACGATGGACCGGCGATTATCCTTGCTCATCAGCGGCTGGACGATGCCGGTAACTACAGCGTGCGCAATGCGGCGGATGTGCGCGCGGTCATGGAGGAGGCGGGCAACGTGCTCGCCGTGTTCCAGGGGCATAGTCATAGCCAAGACTACGCCGAGGTCAACGGCATTCATTACTGTACGCAAGTGGCGATGGTGGAAGGGCCCGCGCCTGACAACAGCGCCTACGCGCTGTTATCCGTCTACGAAGACACGTCTATGCGCATCGAGGGTTACCGGCGCCAGGAAGACAAGGTTTTGCCGGAGTTGTGACGCGAAGCCTTTGTTCAGATAGCGCCGCGCGTCTCTTGTATTTCGCAGTCAATGCATCAAGGAGGCTCAGTGAATGAGGATGGCTACAGGGAACTGCATAGGGCCCAAAGAGGTTGTATTCACGGTCGTAGCAATGGTTGGCCTCGCGGGACTTTGTTGGGCCGGTTTGCCCGAGGCGCACGCTTTCGTGGGCCCCGGCCACAGCGGTCCCGGAAGCATGAGCGAGCCACCCTTTAACCCCGCCGCCTGGCACAAGGTCGAGGGCGATGTGCTGAGTATAGACGATGTGTGGGGGCGCCGAGTGAAGCCGCGCGGCGTGTTCGAGATACCCGGCGGCGTGGGCGTGCTTTACAACTCGAAACCTCCCGAAGGGTATGAGGACGGCGCGCGCGATCAGACCGGAAGCCTTGCGTTCAGCCGGAACCTGGTGGATTGGGAGGATTACGCCGGCAACCCAGTGCTTTATGAAGTTCAGGATTGGCAAGGAAGCTTTCGCGCGATGCCGCGCGCCATGATGTATGACGAGGCGAACAAACAATGGGTCGTCTATTTTGGCGACTCGCACGGGGACTATCCTGGCATTCGCGGTCTCGGGACGGCCTACAGCACGGACCTTGTAAACTGGACCTACGAAGACGGACCCACCATTACGATCGCGGATTATGCCGCCGCCGTGCCCGAACGCATCGAAGCGACCGACGAGGAGTTGGCGGAGGAAGGCCGTGTCTATGCGGAATGGGCCATTCATTATGAAGGGCGTTACTACATTCGCGTTTCTGGGACCAACCGCACCGGGGAGAATCGGCGATCCAGCGCGGTGGTGTTGGTGAGCGACTCGCCGGGTGGTCCGTTCGACGAGGTCGAAGAGTTCGACGGCGATCTCATTCCCCAAACGCGGCCCGTGTATTGGGAGGGCAAATGGTATACCGCGATAACACGAACGTGGGACGATACTGCGGGCATTGGCCTGGCGGTCTCTGATGATCTCATGGGGCCTTATGAAGAAAACCCCGAGAATCCGATCTTTACGATTGAGACCACTTCACGCGCCCGGCCGCAGCTCTTCCGGTATGGAGGCGTTTGGGCCGTGTTGTATTGCCACACCTATGATACGCTGACAAACATGAGCCTGCGCATCGCGATATCCGATGTGCATCCAAGCATCATACCGTAACGGGGTGAATGAGGGGGGGCGAGTGGACTCAGTCTCGTTGCCGGCGTTACCGGCTGAACTGAAATGGCTGAACACGCCAACTGATGCCGAGGTATATCCCCCCGGCACGTTGCGTATCACGGCGGGCGGAAAGACGGATTGGTTCATTGATCCAGCGGGAACGGCGCCCGTCACCAACGCTCCTACCGCTGTGTTTGCGCCGCCGCACGAGACGTTCTCACTGCGCGCAAGCGTAGGCGCCGGGTTCGGCGCGACCTTCGACGCGGGCGTGCTTTTCCTTTATGCGAACGAGGAACAGTGGGCCAAACTATGCTTCGAATACTCGCCCCAACACAAGCCCATGATCGTGTCTGTGGTGACGCAGGGGGTATCTGACGACTGCAATTCCGTAGTTATTCCGGCCCACAACGTGTTGTTGCGGATATACCGTCACGGGCGCATCTTCGCGTTTCACTACTCCGCGGATGGCGTATTCTGGCATATGGTGCGGTATTTTACCTTTGGTCCGGCGATCCAGGTCCAGGCGGGTTTCTCAGCGCAATCACCGACAGGCGATGGTTGCACCGCGACCTTTTCGGATATCCAGTACGCGTCCGAGGAACTGTCAGACATACGAAGCGGACACTAACCGGGCCGGTCCTTTCGTCTTGGTGTCCTCATGGCATGTCCCGCGCCACCGGGAACGCGGAGTCATGAACCGATTTTGTATAGCCGCAGCATCGTAGGGTCGGGCCAAGGCTCGGGTACGGGACGGTCGTTATTGTTCGGGCCGACTTCCCACCGCAGCACGTAGCGTACGCCCGGCTCGCCGCTTGACCCTTTATCATTAATCCAGCGGACACTCATCGGGCGCGCGTCGAAGTCTGATTCCGGCTCGCTGCGGGCTCTCCGCCAAGCTGGCGGCGCGGTGTCGGGATTTGCGTCAGCGGGGCCGATATCAATGGGGTCGAGCGTCGCCTCATCCAGCACGACTCGTTGGGCCCCGTAGGGTTCGGACCACACACGTTGGACCAAGCGGCCCTCACCCATAGCTCTGACGCCCTCGGCCCGTGCTTCGGCGGGTAACGCGCCGGTTCCTTGAAAACCCCAGCGGAAATCCCAATCCGTTGCGGCGACGATGTTCCACGCGCCCTCCTCAAACCGGGCGTTGTAGATCTGACTATTGCCATCCTCGTCGTAGCGGTGATACGCGATTACCGGCTGTTGTTCCGAATCCCAGCCGATTGTGTGCACCATATTGATGAGTCCCTCGCCGGGAGCCGCGGCGTCGACCACCACCTCGCTATTGTCTATTGTTACCGGTAACGCGACGGGCTCGCCGGCTGCGTTTTCCCAGTTCAAAAGGTCATCGCTGCGCATAAACGACAGCGTGTGATTGGTTTCGGCGTGGGGCGTGTCGCGCCACATCCAGAGGCAGCGCCACACGCCATCGGGCCCCAGGCGCGGGCCGCCGTACGCGCTCATCTCGCCGCGGCCATCCAATAGCATCGGCATCGCGGTCCATGAGCGGTCTTTCCGGTCATAGACGTTCCACTGCTGCGAACCCCGTCCGCTTCCGCCGATGCGGTACTCGAAGTACAGGCGATCTTCGGGATCGGTGATGAACGTAGGATAACCGGGGTTCGGCTCGTCCGGCTCGATCATATAGGTTTGTTCGAAGCTGGTTATGTCGTGCGGTTCCTCGGTTCGGTAGTAGATCATGTTTGGCGGCTCGCTCGGCGCTTCCGCAAGCCCCCGGCGGTAAGGGACCATGTGTACATAGCCATCGGCGTCTACCGTCAGCGCGATGCGGGCGTGGCCGCCGGTCGGCCACGTCGTCACAACGGGAAACCGTTCAAACGCCCATTCCCGCTCGCCGAGTGCGCGCTGCGCCAGCGTCAATTGGCGGTCGTCGTCATAGAAAGCGGCGTACTGGTAATCACCGCTTGTGAACAGCTTCGGTGTGGCTGTGGGATGCGTTGACCACACCGGCGCGACGTCAATTTCGAACAGAACCTCCTCGGCCTGAGCCCATGAAGAGGCCATGAGTCCTCCTATCCAACCCGCAATGAGCAATACTGCTGAAAAATTCTTCATGCTTTGGCTCTCCATACTATCTGGTCTATAAGGAGACATAATCCGGAGCTGTTGAAACGCAGCCTCTGTCGGAGAATTCTACTCCAGGACCGCAATCGAAGTCCTCTGGCGCGGCCTTCCGTGAAGTGGTCCAGCCGGAAATGAAGCTTTACGCCCGCATGAAGCGCAGGCTACACTGTTTCCATGATCAACAGCAACTCATATGCACGCCTGCGGGCGTGGTCCGTACTCCTGGCGCTCAGCGCTTTGCTCGCTTTCACGGCTTGGGCGGAGAGCCGGCTCGTGGTTGAGACTACAACGATGTCGGCCCACCGCGAAGCCGTGCGGGGTTGTCTGCACTTGGTCGACATGGAAACGGGCGAAGCGAACTTCGACCCCATTGTGATGCCGGGTGTCGCGCCGGCGGGACCGCTGCTGCTTACGCCAGGAGAAGACGCGGTCATTACCTCCTCGGGGCCGGCTTGGGATGGGGAGCCCATCAGTCCGCGGGCCATGCCAAACTTCGTCAGCGTTCATGGCCTTTCGCCGCTGGACGATCCACCGCTCGGCAGGCGCTGGGCGCCTCAGGAATGGCGTGAGCAGGCCGCGCTTACGGTGAGCGAGCCGAGGACCGGTGAGACCCAGGTGGTGATCTTGGGAACCCGCATCACCGGAAACGGGGCGGGGGAAGGCAGGTTGCGCCTGCAACCGCTAGCCGGCGGCGCGCTGGATGAAGCGGCCCTCGAGTGGCCGCTGCCGGGCCCGCCTGTTCTCGCTGTCGAGTTGCCGGGGCATGGACGGATCGCCGTGCTTTGCCGGGACAGCGTCGGAACGGGCGCACTGCTGCACGTCAGAAACGTATTCACTGGCAGCGTGGCGGTCGAGGCGCTCGATGTTGGCCGCGAACCCGGCGGGTTGCCTGGGGCGGAGCCAAGCGGACTTGCGGTGGATAGCGCCGGCGAGCATTTGCTCATTCTGTTATCGGGTCCAGCGTATCAACAACCCGGCGGACGGATGGCGTCTGCGCTACATGTCTTGGACATCCGCACTCTCGAGCCTGTGGGCGAAGCAGTTTCGCTTCTTGGCGTGGGCGATCCCGAGGCCGATGCCGTGCAGCCCGCACAGCCGCCCCACGTGTGGGTGGCGACGCGGTCGCCGCAGACGGGGTTCGGGTACGCGTATAGGCTCCGGTTAGACGATGACGGCGCGACGATAGATCGCGAACGTTCTTATACTGGGGCGACCCGCTCCCTCCAGCTTGCGGCTTCGGCCGAATACACCGGGGCCGCAGTGGGCGTCGAGGATCGGGTCGAGATCGTGGCCGCCGGCGGCGAGTCGAACCACGTCAGCTTCGATGCGCCAGTACGGGCGTTACATTGGAGCAGCGCCGGACTGTTCGTGGGCGAAGGCAACCGTGTGCATTGGGTAGATCCGCAAAGCGGCGAACTGATCAACACGGTTGGGTTTCAAACCGGCCATGTGACGGGATTGGTGTCGCTGGCGCCGGACAGTCCCGCTCATTGGGCGGATTGGGCTGTTTCCGCGGGATTAGACTCCGAGACGCCGCCGGAAACGCGCACGCCACGGCTTCAAGTCCCATCCGTTGTGCAATTCTATGGCGAGGCGGTGGGACGCCAGATGAGGGCCGTGCTCATCGATCCCGATAACGGGGATGGGCTGGACTGGCGGATTTCGTTTGACGAAGAAGAAATGCCGTGGCTGCGCGCCCATCCGCGTAGCGGCGTCACGCCCCGGGGCGTGTCCTACATGGGCGTGGATCCCGGTGATTACGGCCGGCCGCGCGAAGTGCTTGATGGGGTGTTAACGGTCGAGGTGTTTGAGGAGGATGGCGTTACGCCGATTGCCGGGAGCCCCGCCGAAGTACTGGTGCGTGTCGCGCCAGAGCGGAGCCATATCCGCCGCATTCTATGGATTGTTGATGCGAACAACCAAGAAACTCCTTTGCGTCATCCCAGCGATCCCCATGAACTGCGAGGTCTAGCGGAATTCCTGGCGGGGCCGCCCCATCATTTCAGTCACAGCGAATACGTTGGCGGCGCGGTCAAAGACCTTGAACCCTATCATGTGGTGGTGCTTGGCGCGCGCGCGGCGGCGCGGGGAGCTGTGACCCGTCAGGCGTTGCTCGACTATGTGGCCGGCGGCGGGGCGTTGCTGTTCCTAGGCGAACACTTCCAAGCCGAGGAAGGCCGGACATTGCGCCGGTGGCTCAGTCCCATGGGCATCCAAATTCACACCGACCAACACATTGAGGGCGTGTTTTCCACGAACCGCCGCGAGCGCTTGGCCCAACGATGGCAGGATTTCCGGATAACGGACGGTTGCGGCATTCGCGTAGACGACCCTGGCGCGATTATGGTTCCCGGCGTGACCGGCACGCCTTGGTCGATCTTTGTGGCTGAATACCATGGCGTAGGACATATTGCCATGCTCGCCGCGCCCACACCGCTTACCACGGCCGCCATGGAGAACACGGCGAACCAGGCTTTCGCGACCGCCCTGTTCGAATGGCTTGGTCAGTCAGGCGCGCTCGTGAGCGATCTCGACGGGGACGGCCTGCCGGACCACCTCGAAGACCGGAATATGGACGGTGTCGTGGCGCCGGGCGAGACGGACCCGTTGAATCCCGACACGGATGGCGATGGCATCCCTGATGGAGTCGAGGACCAAAATCGAAGCGGCCGGGTGGATCCCGGCGAGACGAGTCCGCTCAATCCGGATTCGGATGGCGACGGTATTTGGGACGGCGCCGATCCTAACCCATTGCCGCCGGTGGATGCGCCTCACGTGGAACGGGTCGAACCATGGAGCGCGCCGGTTGAAGGGGGCGCGGAGGTGCTCATCACGGGACGCAACTTCACCGCGGACAGCGTCGTCTGGTTTGGCGGGCGCCCAGCCCCGCGGGTACGCAGTCTTGGCGCAACCAATCTGCTGGCCGAGGTTCCGCCCCGCGATCTTGATGAGGCTGGCGCGGTTGATGTGCGCGTGACAATTCCGGCGCTTGACCTAGATGGCGTGCTACCGGGCGGGTTCCTCTACGCTCCCCGAACCGTTGTCGAGATTACCTTGGAAAGCCTCGAGCGGGCCGGCGCGGCTCATGCCGCCGACGAAGGCGTGCTGGCGGTTCATATCAATGCGCCCACCGACGCGCGGGTCGGGGGAATGAGCATCCTGCTCGAAACGGAGCCTCCCGGCATGCTCGAATGGGGCGCGGTAAGCCCGGGTTCCGGCGCGGAATACGGCCGTCGGCAAGTGCGTCAGCGGCCAGCGCCTACGGGCGGCGTGTGGTTGGATTGGTCCGCCCCCGTGCGTGGCCCGACTCGAGGCGTGCATGCCACGGTGGGGTGGCGCCGCGCGGATGATGCGCCGGAGGATGAGCCCATCCGCGTTTATGTTGACCGGAGTTCGGTGCGCGCGCCCAACGGACAGCCTTTGGATGTGGTCACGGAAGACGTACAGTTGTCAACCGGATCCCGTTGACCCGGATTCGGTATAATGACGTTCATGAGCCGCGTTGTTTGGCAGTTGAGGATTGGTGCGTAGCGGCGCCATTCGAGCGCCGCAAGCCGCTTTATGCCGGTCCAAGATCCCCTGGCGCATTCCCCGGTTCCGGCGTTGACCAGTCCCGCGGGGATTCCTCATCCTCTTCATTGATGTGTGGATCGTTCCCGGGCAAGAAAGTATTGCGCCCGCCTTTGTAAGGAGTAGTTTTGATGCGCAACATCGTACGCATGTGGCGTACCTGGAAACATGGGCGCAAGTTCGCCCAAAAAGGGGTAGGTTGCCGCTTTCCCCATAAGTACCTTGAAGTGGATGGCCATGTGGAATTGGGCGCGTACTGCCGTTTCCGCAACAACACGATTCTGAGAACCCACGGCGAAGGCAAGATCGTGTTCGGAACCCGTTCGGGTTGCAGCTATTACTGCATACTGGAAGCGACGAACCTGATCCAAATCGGTAGCGGTGTTGGCATCGCCGAGTTCACGGTAATCCGCGACACCAATCATCTGGTATACGGCACGAAGGAACACTGGCGGTACACTCCACAGATCGCCCAACCAGTGCTCATCGAAGACAACTGCATGATTGGCAGCCGGTGTTACATCATGCCGGGCGTAACGATCGGCGAGGGCGCCGTAATTCACGCGGGCAGCTTGGTCACGAAGAACGTGGGCGCCTACGAGATCTGGGCGGGCATGCCGGCGCGGTTTGTGGCGCACCGGACCGATAACTTGGCGCCGTCACGGATTAAGCTGTTCGAGGAGCTTGTGGCGAAACACGGTATCCAGAAGGATCGATACGTGAACCTCACGTATGACGATAAGGGACTTGACGAGCAAACGGCCGACCTGCCTTTTGGCGGCCAGGAATGACGGGACAATCATGACGCACAACAACCTTAATGGCCCCGTGCGGGGCATTACATTTGACTTCTGGCGCACCCTGTTCCGGGATGCGCACTCAGCGGAACGCCAGCAGCTGCGCGCCAAGGCTTTCGCCGAAGTGAGCGGCCGCTCTGAAGACGAGGTGGGCGTGGCGCTGCGGAGCGTCAATGAGCGCTTCTATGAGCATCACATGACGCACAAGCGCACGTTGACGCCCCATGATGCGCTCCGAATGGTGTGTGAGGAGTTGGTCGTCAAGCTGTCTGACGGCGATGAGCAACGTCTCGTCGGCGTGTTCGCGACAGCCATCGTCGAACACTCGCCTGTGCCCATCGATGGCGCCCTCGACGCCGTGCGCCAAGCCGCCGAACGGGTTCCCGTGGGCGTTGTATCCGATAGCGGGCTCAGTCCCGGCAGTTCCCTTCAAGTGTTGCTCGACCGCAACGGATTCACGCCGTACTTCAAGACTATCGTGTTCTCGGACGAGGTGGGCGTGTCCAAGCCTCAAGCGCTTATGTTTGAAACGGCGGCGAAGGGTATGGGCCTCGAACCTCGCGAGTTGCTTCACATTGGCGACCTTGAGTGGACTGATGTGGCGGGCGCAAAGGCGATTGGCGCGCGAGCGGCCCTATTTGCCGGCGACAATGCGCGCCACCTCGGCGAAACCGAGGCGGACTTCACGTTTACCTCGTGGGACGAGTTTATTCGGCAACTCCCTGCTCTTGTCTGAGGGGGCGGTAAACCGCTCAGCGTTCCGCGGGAATCAGAAGGATGGGCGCCGGCGCGTAGCAAACTACCTTGTGCGAGACGCTGCCCAGATATACCTCGGGGATGAAGCCCCGGCCTTGGCTGCCCAGTACGAGGAGTGAGTAGTCGCCTTCTTCGGCTTCGCGCAAGATCTCCTGGGCGGGCGAGCCGTAGAATAACTCGTAGCGAACCTCGACTGGACCTGCTTGTTCGAGGCGAGTCTTGATGGTTTCGAGACGTCCTTTATCGATCTCGTTGAACTCCTCGAGACGGTGTTCGAGATGTCCGCTGATTCGGGCGCGGTCCTGCACATGCATGAGCGTTACTTTCCGGCAGCCCGTTTCCACAATACGCTCGACATACGCCAGCGCCCGGTCGGCGTTGGCCGAGAAGTCGGTGGGGTAAAGCAGGTGGGCTGAGAAATCGGGGCTGATCACTTCAGCGCCATTGGCGCCGTCGATATTTGTCTTGACGCGCATGAGCATGACGGGCACGCTCGCCTTGTTAATCACCTCGTGGGCGACGGCGCCACGGAACAAGTCGCCGATGCTTCTTTGCGCAGTGGTATGCATGACAACCGCGGACGCGTCATGCCGCTGGGCGGCTTCGAGTATCTCTTGATACGTCAGTCCGTGACGCAGTTCGGGCGTTACCTCGTATCCTAGCGACTCGAGGATACGGCGTTCTTCTTCGAGTTTCGCGCGCGCCGCCTGTTCATGCTCCGCAATCGATTGCGCCTCATCCTTTGACGCGATGACGTGCAGCAATATAGCCTTCTTCGCGCCAATGTGTTCAAGTTTACCCAGACTGTTGGCAACAGCGCGTGATACGTCAGTTAAATTGCTGGCGAATACGATAGTCTCGAACATGACCGTCCCGATTCCACTTTATGCCTGTCTTGATTCGAGGCGTCGGTGGGCACTGTCCCGCTGGCGCCCGTCAATGAACCGTGTCTCCATTATACGAAAACTGTCGGCTTGACGGTAGTCCGAATGTGGCTTTCTCTCGCAACATCGCCACTGCGCGATAGGGGACAGCACTTCTCCCCGACTCCCCAGGGCTGTTGCGTTGTGGTTTCAACTAAGGAGGGCCTAGGGCTGGTCAGTCGTCGTCTTCTGTTCGGAGCCGCTGTTGGGGTGCGCCGCCAGCCTAACGGTGAAGGCGGTAACCAGCTCCTGCATCTCGGTTGCAAGCTCCTCGACCCGGCGGCTGAACCAACTCCAGGCGGCGAGTGCGGGTATGGCTACGCTCAAGCCCGCAACGGTCGTGATGAGCGCTTGGCTGATGCCGGCGGAGAGCACCTGCGGGTTTCCAATGCCTTCGACGGTTATGGCGTCGAACACCGTGACCATGCCCAGCACGGTGCCCATTAGACCCATCAGGGGGCTTATCCCCGCGATGATCTCGAGAACGGTCAGCCCTCGTTGCAGATAGCCCACCTGCGTGCGGCCCGTGGCGTGCATGGTCTCGATAAGCTGAGGATGACCAAGATGCCGGGCTCGAATGGTCTCTTCGACAATTCGAGCGAAGGCTCCGCGGCTTTGGCGGGCGATTCTCTGTACTTCATCGGGCGAATGATGGCTGTCATAGTTGGCCACAGCTTGCGCGACCTGCGCGTCGATGACGAGGCTGCGCCGCAATGCCATGGCGCGCTCGATAATGATCGTCAAAGCGAGCAG
>PUMX01000413.1 GCA_003552485.1 Candidatus Hydrogenedentota bacterium | reverse complement strand
TTTCTTCAGCGTCACGCAGACCTGTCCACGTTGCCGCGGCCGTGGCAGCGTGGTGACGAAGCCGTGTGTGCGCTGTTCTGGTAGCGGCCGGGTCGCCACGGAGCGTGAGATCAGCGTGGATATTCCGGCCGGCGTCGATACGGGTTCGCGCTTGCGTGTTTCCGGCGAAGGCGAGCCGGGCCAGAACGGCGGGCCGCGTGGCGATCTCTATATCCTGGTCGAAGTTGAACCCAGCGAGGTATTCGAGCGTCACGGAAACGATCTCATCTGTGAAGTGCCCATCAGCTTTCCACAGGCCGCCCTCGGCGACACGATCCGCGTGCCCACGCTCAAAGGCGAAGCCGAACTAAAGATCCCTTCGGGCACCCAATCCGGCACGATGTTCCGCTTGCGCGGTCAGGGCCTGCCCGACTTGCGTGGGTATCAGAAAGGCGATGAATTCGTTAAGGTACAGGTGGAAACCCCGGCGAAACTCAACAAAGAGCAAAAAGAACTGCTGCGGAAGTTTGAAGAATCCACGAACTCATCAAGCTACCCCCTGCATAAGCGGTTCATGGACAAGATCAAGGGGTCCCTGGGTCTCTAGGCAAACCATGCCCCCCAGGGACCCGCTTGGTCCATACCCAGATTCTAGCGCGCAATCTAATCCGTTTGGCGGATGGGGAGGCGTCGCGGCTCCAACCTCTGTTCTTGAAGCGGAAGCTTATCCAAAGATTCCCCGCCCGAATTTGAAAGGCCACGGAAGCTGTGGTAGGCTAAAGGCTCTGCAATGCTTCCAGGCGTACCGCCGTTTAGAAGACGCCAATTCATACTCCCGATGATAAACCATACCGGCCTTGCCGGTGGGGTTGTGCGCCGGGCCGAAGGGGCGTGCGCATCGGCGGCAAACCGCATTCTTTCGCCTGATACTTTGGGGATAAGACCTTATTATGGTTTCACACGCAGTGTTTGACCTTTCCGGAAAAGTGGCCGTTGTTACTGGAGGCGCCGGTGTGCTTGGCGGCGCTATCGCGGGTGGATTGGCGGAAGCCGGCGCGCATGTCGCCATATGCGACTTGGCCGAGGATCAGGCCAAAGAAAAGGCGGAAGCCATGGCTAAAGCCCACCATGTCAAGGCGGGCGGCTATGGCATGGACGCCTTCAACCGGCAGTCCATCGAAAGCTGTTGCGACCACATTCACGACGATTTCGGCCAAGTGGATATCCTCTTGAACGCGGTAGGCGGCAATATGAAGGGGGCGACAACTTCGGACGAACTCTCCTTCTTTGACTTGCCGGAGGACGCTTTGCGCACCGTGATGGATCTCAACCTCCTGGGCGGCGTGATTGTGCCGACCCAGGTTTTCGGACAGCGCATGAAGGATAATCCCAATGGCGCCTCGATCATCAACATCTCCTCGATGAACGGGTTCCGTCCCCTTACGCGCATCCCCGGCTATAGCGCGGCCAAAGCGGCAGTGAACAATTTCACCCAATGGCTGGCTGTGCATTTGGCTCAGGAATACAGCGCAAAGCTGCGGGTCAACGCCATCGCGCCGGGTTTCTTCTTGACCGAGCAAAACCGGTTTCTGCTGACTGATGAGAAGACCGGCGAGTTGACGGCTCGCGGCAAAACGATAATTGATCACACGCCCATGGGCGATTTTGGCAAACCGGAGGATTTGATTGGCGCGACGGTATGGCTGGCCTCGGACGCAAGCCGTTTCGTGACCGGTGTGGTCACACCGGTGGACGGTGGATTTTCGGCGTTCAGCGGCGTGTAGCATCCGCCTCGAACTGAACAGCAGTCCGATTGCCGCTCCTCTCATTTCCACAAGTGAGAAGCCGCAAGGTGTGTAAATGCCGGCCGGTCCAAGACTCACACACCGGGCCACCGGTATCACAGCATGGTCGCTGCTTCTTGCGAGGGTTTTGACGGGCAAACATAGCAGCACAGAAAGGAACTGAGCGATATGAGCGATCCCACCGTGGAACTCAAGAATCATCAACCCAAGCACGAGTATCTTATCGCCATCGATTCAGATGGGTGCGCTTTCGACACCATGGAGATCAAGCACAAGGAGTGCTTCATCCCCAACATTATCAAGCATTGGAAGCTGCAACCCATCTCGAAGTACGCGCGGATGGCGGCCGAGTTTGTCAATCTTTACTCGAAATGGCGCGGCATCAACCGTTTCCCTGCGCTGACCATGACCTTTGACCTCCTCAATGAATGGGACAAAGTCCAGGAACGTAAGGTCGCCATTCCCGATACGCCGAACTTGCGGCGGTGGATCGAGACCGAATCGAAACTGGGCAATCCGGCTCTTGAAGCCTACTGCAAGGAACACGACGAGCCGGACATGCACCGGGCGTTGGAATGGAGCAAAGCCGTCAACGACACCGTGGCGGACATGGTCGAAGGCGTTCCCCCGTTCCCCCACATGCGCGAATCGCTCGAAAAGGCCCAAAGCAAGGCCGACATTCTGGTGTGCTCGGCCACGCCACAGGCGGCTTTGCAGAACGAGTGGGAGGAACATGACATTGCCAAGTATGTGTTTTCTATAGCGGGCCAGGAACAAGGCAAGAAAGGCGAGCATATCGCCATGGCCTCCGAAGGCCGCTACAAGAACTCGCATATGCTCATGATTGGCGATGCGCCCGGCGACATGAAGGCGGCGCGCGCCAACGATGCGTTCTTCTACCCCATCAATCCTGGCGGCGAAGAGGAATCGTGGCGGCGTTTCCACGACGAGGCGCTGGACAAGTTCTTCGAGGGAACCTACGGCGGCTCCTACGAATCCGCGCTTATCGAGGAATTCGAGAGCCTGTTGCCTGACACGCCGCCCTGGAAGAGCGCAGTACGGAAATAGCGGATGCGCATTGTCGCTGATGAGAACATCCCATACGCGCCGGACGCTTTCGCCTCGCTTGGCGCGGTAGACACCATGCCGGGCCGCGCCATGGACGCGGCGTCGGTAAGGGACTGCGACATCTTACTTGTGCGATCGGTGACAAAGGTCAACGCAGCGCTGCTCGAGGGCAGCCGCGTGCGCTTCGTGGCGACGGCTACCATTGGCGAAGATCATATTGACAGAGCCTACCTCGAAAGCCGGGGAATCAACTTTTCGAGCGCGCCGGGTTCGAACGCCAACAGCGTGGCCGAGTACATCGTTTCGGCGTTGCTCGTGATGGCGGAACGCCACGGCTGGGACCTGCGCGCGCGGTCGCTGGGCATCATTGGCGTGGGCAACGTGGGCGGGCGCGTGGCGCGAAAGGCGCAAGCGCTGACCATGACCTGCGTGTTGAACGACCCGCCGCTGGCTCGGGCGACCGGGGATCCGGCGTACCGGCCGCTCGACGAGGCGCTGGCCTGCGATATCGTAACGGTCCACGTCCCTCTTACCGGTGAAGGGCCGGATCCAACGCATCATTTGCTAAACCGGGACACGCTTGCCCGAATACCAGAACACGCTGTCGTGTTCAACACAAGCCGGGGCGCCGTCGCCGACAATGCCGCGCTGCTCGACATGCTGGAAACCGGCGGGCTGCGCGACGCTGTGCTCGACGTGTGGGAAGGCGAGCCGGCGATCAACGCGGCGCTACTGAAACGCGTAGGCTTGGGCACGCCGCATATCGCGGGCTACTCGTTCGATGGCAAGGTCAACGGGACCCGCCAGATTTACCAGGCGGCGTGCGCGTATTTCGGTTTCGAGCCTACGTGGGATCCAGCGCCGCATCTGCCGCCGCCGGAACAGCCGGAAGTCGAGGTGGACAGCACGCAGCCATGGCCGGCGCCGTTGGCGCGCGCTGTCTTCCCGGTTTACGATATACGCAAAGACGACAAGTCCCTGCGGTCGATTCTGGACGCGCCCGAAGCCGAGCGCCCGGCGTTATTCGACCGCTTGCGCAAGGAATATCCGCGGCGCCGCGAGTTTCACAATACGGAGGCGGTCGTCACGCCGCCTGATCAAACGGTGGAATCTCAGCTTGGGGGACTGGGCTTCCGTTGCAAGGAAAGTCTTATCGCCCATGATTAGTAGAACCGTACACGAAGGGTATCTGGACGACGCTGACTTGGCGGACGTCGTGCGCGCGGCCTTCACCGAACGCGGTGTTGACGGTAAGAAGGTGCTGTGCATTATTCCCGACAGCACCCGTAGCATGCCTATGCCCGCCGTGTTCCGCGCGTTGCATAAGATGTTGAGCGGCGTCGCGGCGCAATTCGACATCCTTATTGCATTGGGCACGCATCAGCCCATGCCCGAGGAAGCCATTAACAAGCTGCTCGGTGTTACGGCTGAAGAACGCGAAGGGAAATTCGCCGACGTGGGCGTCTATAACCACGCCTGGAAAGATCCCGGCGCGTTGCGCAACATCGGAACCATCGACGCGGCCCGCGTTTCCGAGATTAGCGGCGGGCTCATGAAGCAGCCGGTGAATGTGACCGTGAACAAGATGGTGTTCGATTACGACCTGGTGTGCATCGTCGGCCCTGTGTTTCCTCATGAGGTGGCCGGATTCAGCGGTGGCAACAAGTATTTCTTTCCCGGGGTGGCCGGCCAGGAAATCATCGACCTGTTCCATTGGCTTGGCGCGCTGATCACCAATCCCATGATTAACGGAACCAAACACACGCCGGTGCGCGAGGTCATCGACGCCAGCGCCTCGTTTATCGACGTCGAAAAGATGTGTATCGCCCTTGTGGTGGCGGATAAAAAGGCGAAAGGCGTCTTCGCGGGCGCGCCCGAGGAAGCATGGTCAGCCGCCGCCGACGTTTCCTCGGATCATCACATCGTTTACAAGGATCATCCCTACAACAGCGTGCTGGCCATCGCGCCGGAGATGTACGACGATATCTGGGTGGCGGGCAAGTGCATGTATAAGCTTGAGCCCGTCGTCGCCGACGGCGGCGAGTTGATTATCTACGCGCCGCATATCACCGAAATCAGTTACACCCACGGCGACATCATACGCCGCATCGGCTACCATACCCGCGACTACTTCCTGGCGCAGATGGACAAGTTCGCCGATGTGCCTGGCGGCGTGTTGGCCCACAGTACGCACGTGCGCGGCATCGGCCGCTACGAGAACGGCGTCGAGAAGCCGCGTGTGCAAGTTACGCTGGCCACTAGCATTCCCGAGGAAGAGTGCCGCGCCATCAATCTCGGGTATCGCGATCCAGCGACCATTGATCTCGATGATTGGACCAATCGCGAAAGCGAAGGCCGTCTGCTCGTGCCCAATGCCGGCGAGATTCTCTACCGCCTTCGCCACGGCAATCCTGCGCCAACAGACGCTGTTGCGTCGATGCAGTGACCTGGCGGGTCAGCGCCTGCGTTGACCACGCACATACTGTTTACCCAACGCCGAAGGCGTCAACCGTAGCGGATACCGGCCCCTGGGGCGGGGGTTCGCTCGCTTGCTATTGCGCTTTCGGCTCAGTAACGTCAGAAGACTAGAATAGGGGGATTCGCATCATGCCCAAGAACGTTATCGTCGCCCAAGCCGGTGGGCCCACGCCGGTAATCAATAGTTCGGTGCGCGGTGTTATCGAAACGCTTCAGGAGTTTCCCGAGACCTTCGGCAAGATTTACGCCGCCTGGCATGGAATTGAAGGCGTTCTCAAGGAGGAACTCCTCGATATCTCCGCGCAGGATCCCGAGGAAATCGCGTTGTTCCGCTACACGCCGGCCGCCGGCTCGATCGGCACCTGCCGCTACAAGCTGAAGAAAGGACAGGAGGAGGACTTCCAGCGCATTATTGATGTGATGAAGGCCCACGACGTCGGTTACTTCTTCTACACCGGCGGCAACGACTCGATGGACACCGCGAACAAGGTGAGCACACTGGCGCGCGAGCAGGGCCTTGAGCTCGTGGCCGTAGGCGTGCCGAAGACCATCGATAACGATGTCGGCGACACAGAGTTTAGACTTATCGACCACACGCCCGGCTATGGTAGCGTGGCGCGCTACTGGATGGGGGCCGTGCAGAACGCCAATGAAGAGAACCAGGGCTCGTCACCGGCGGATCCGGTCCTTGTGCTCCAAGCCATGGGCCGCAAGATCGGTTACATCCCCGCCGCCGCGCGCCTGGCGGATCCCAAGCGGGAGATGCCCCTGCAAATCTACATGGCCGAGGCCGGGGTAACCGCGGAACAGATGCGGGACAACGTCAACGACCAGCTAAAGAAGGACGGGCGTTGCATCGTGGTGGTCAGCGAAGGCTTTGAGGTCGGCGACATCGGCGAGACGCGCGACGGATTCGGTCACGTGCAGTACAGCGCCTCGAAAACGACCGTAGCGCAACAGGTGGTGACGATGCTGAATGAGCATGGCCTCGCCGCCCGAGGCGCGGCGCGCGGACAGGTTCCCGGCACGGATCAGCGTGACACCTGCGCGTATGCGTCCATCGTCGATTTGGACGAAGCCCACAAAGTAGGCCAACAAGCGGCGCTGCTCGCCCAAGCCGGCGAGGACGGGTACATGGCCACCATCTTGCGTACTCCAGGCCGTATCTATAATGTGACATACGACAAGGTTCCCTTGGATAAGGTTGCAAATTCCGAGCGGACGTTCCCGGAACAGTGGCTGGCCCCAAGCAAGATTGACGTAACCGATGATTTCATCCGGTACGCTCAGCCGTTGGTGGGCGAAGATTGGCCCAGCGTGCCCCTCGTGAATGGCCGGCAACGCTTTGCCCGGCTCAAGCCCATCTTTGCCGAGAAGAAATTGCCCGCCTACGAATTGCAGGCGCTGCGGGCGTAGCTATTGGGATCGCCGTTCCTCGGAGCGGCGTGGCGTGGTAGAACCGAATTGAGTTCAGAAACGATTCCTCTGAACGACAACATCACATTGGAGACACGTTATGAGCAGTGAAATGGATATCGGGCTGGTCGGTCTTGCCGTCATGGGCGAAAACTTGGTCCTGAACATGGAAAGTAAAGGTTTTGGAGTGGCGGTGTACAACCGCACCGTGCAGAAAGTTGATGACTTCATCAACGGCCGGGCCAAAGGCAAGAACATCGTGGGTTGCCACAGTGTCGAAGAGCTCTGCGCGAGCCTGAAGAAGCCCCGCAAGATCATGATCATGGTCAAGGCCGGAAAGCCCGTCGATGCGTTCATCGAACAGCTTATTCCTCACCTCGACCCCGGCGATATCGTCATTGACGGCGGCAATAGCCATTTCCCCGATTCGAGCCGGCGTACGGAATACCTCGAAAGCAAAGGGCTCCGCTTTATTGGCACGGGCGTGTCCGGTGGCGAAGAAGGCGCGCTTAAGGGGCCATCCATCATGCCCGGCGGCTCTCCAGACGCGTGGGAACACGTCAAGCCGATCTTCCAAGGCATCGCGGCGCGCACCGAGGATGGCGAACCCTGCTGCGACTGGGTTGGGCAGGGCGGCGCCGGCCATTTTGTGAAGATGGTGCACAACGGCATCGAATACGGTGACATGCAGCTCATTTGCGAGGTCTACCAGCTTATGAAAGAGGGCCTCGGCATGACCAACGATGAGATGCATGAGGTTTTCGCCGAATGGAACAAAGGCGAACTCGACTCGTATCTCATCGAAATCACCCGCGACATACTCGCGTACAAAGACGAAGACGGCAATTACGTGCTTGACCTGATCCTTGATACCGCTGGCCAGAAAGGAACCGGCAAGTGGACGGGTATTGAGGCCCTGAACCTTGGTCAGCCCGTGACGCTCATCGGCGAGGCCGTGTTCGCCCGCTGCCTCTCGGCGCTCAAGGAGGAGCGTGTGGCCGCGTCACGCGAGATCAAGGGCCACGTGACCGGCTTCAACGGTGATCGCCAATCCTTCATTAACGACATGCGCCAGGCCCTGTATGCTTCGAAGATTATCAGCTACGCTCAAGGCTTCCAGCTGATGCGCGAGGCCGCCAAGGAATACGGATGGGATTTGAACTACGGCGGCGTCGCCCTCATGTGGCGCGGCGGCTGCATTATTCGCTCGGTCTTCCTTGGCAAGATTCGCGACGCTTTCGAAAAGAATCCGGACCTGACAAACCTTGTACTCGATCCGTTCTTCCGGGACGCCGTCGAGCAGAGTCAGCCCGCGTGGCGCCGCGTCGTGGCCACGGCGGTAAGCATGGGTGTTCCTATTCCGGCTATGTCTACGGCGTTGGCGTATCTCGATGGATACCGCACAGAACGGCTGCCGGCAAACTTGCTGCAGGCGCAGCGCGATTACTTCGGCGCGCACACCTATGAGCGCATCGACAAGCCGCGCGGCGAATTCTTCCACACAAACTGGACCGGGCGCGGCGGAACCACGTCGGCGTCGACCTATGTGGTGTAACGCCCACGGCCGGTAAACGGGCGTCGGGTCTGGCCCCCGGAAGGCCGGACCCGGCGCCGCGGGTATTCGGGGCAAAGGAGGCGCCATGACTCAACCTTGGTCGGATTACATGCGCGTGGGACTCGTGCACTTCATGGCCTACCCTGCAGTGATGGGCGGTGAGGGGCCGGTGCTGGAAACCATCGAACCCCTATTGCAAGATCCATTCTTTGATGTCCTCGAGATTACCCGCGTGCGCGACGAAGCGCTGCCCGAAAAGCTGGGCGCTCTGTTCGCGCAATCTGGCGTCGAACCCTGCTTCGGCGCACCACCCATGCTGCTCGGCGACAAGCTGGATCTTAACCATCCGCAGCTCGAAGAACGGGGCAAGGCGGTGGCGGCTGTGAAACGCGGACTCGACCAGGCCGCAGTCATGGGATGCGGCGCGGCCTCTGTTATGAGCGGGCCGGTGCGCGATGACAAGGCTGCGGCGCGTGAACAGCTTGTCGAGTCGCTCACCGAGTTGTCGGCCTACGCCAAGTCGAAGGGCATGACGCTTGCACTCGAAACCTTTGATCAGGCGCCTTACGCGAAAAACTGTCTCATCGGCCCTACGGCGGAGGCCGTGCAAATCGCTGCCGCTGTGAGAAAGGAACAGTCCGATTTCGGCCTGATGCTGGATCTCAGCCATTTGCCCCTGCTGAACGAGGAGCCGGACGAAGCCCTTGAATGTGCTCGTGAATATCTGGTCCATGCGCATATGGGTAATTGCGCCATGGATGATCCGGACCACCCGGCCTATGGTGACAATCACCCGCGCATTGGCGCGCCGGGAACGCGCGTTGGCGTGGATGAATTGGCCATGTTTCTGCAAGCGCTGGTTGACATTGGCTACCTGAGCCGTGCACGGCGTGGAATCGTCAGTTTCGAAGTGAAACCGATGCAGGACGAATCCGCCGAAGCGATCATCGCTGGCTCAAAGCGCGCCCTCATGGCGGCGTGGCGCCAGGTGAAAGTGTAGATAGCATAGGTTAATCACGGACTAGGAGGCTGGAATGAGCCGAGTCTACGTAACGCGGCCAATACCCAATAATGGAATCGAATTACTGAACCGGGAGCTTGGCGCCGGAGAAGTCTCCGTCTTCAGCGAAGATCGCATCATCAAACGTGACGAACTACTTGCAGGCGTTCCGGGCGCCGAGGCGATTCTCAGCATTCTCACGGATCCCATCGACGCCGAAGTCATGGACGCGGCAGGGCCGCAATTGCGGATCATCGCGAACTACGCCGTTGGTTTCAACAACATTGACGTCGAGGAAGCTACACGCCGTGGTATTCTCGTCACGAATACGCCGGGCGTGTTGACCGAAGCCACGGCCGACCTTGCCTGGGCGCTGCTCATGGCGGCGGCGCGGCGCATCAGCGAATCAGAGCGCTACCTGCGCGCCGGCCAGTGGGAAGGCTGGGGCCCCCAACAGTTTCTGGGCGTGGACGTGTGCGGCCAAACGTTAGGCATATTCGGCATGGGCCGCATAGGCCAGGCGGTCGCGCGCCGCGCGCAGGGGTTCGGCATGCGCGTTATCTACACGAAACGCAGCCGCCTTGATGCAGAGGCGGAGCAAGCGCTGAACGCCACGCGCGTCGATAAGGAAGCACTCGTGCGCGAGTCGGATTTCTTGTCCCTGCATTCACCGCTGTCGCCCGAGACCGAGCACGCCTTCGGGGCTACGGAGTTCAAGGCCATGAAGTCGACGGCCATACTCGTTAACACGAGCCGTGGCGCGGTGGTGGATGAACCCGCCTTGGCAAGAGCCTTGAAGAACGGCGACATCGCGGGCGCGGGAATCGATGTGTACGAAAAAGAGCCGGCCATTCACCCGGAACTGATGGAGTGCGAGAACGCGGTGCTTATTCCGCACCTGGGCAGCGCCACGCACGCGACGCGCGCGCGCATGGCTGAGATGGCCGCCGAAAGCATCGTGACCTATTTGCAAGGCGGAATGCCGAAGAACGTGGTCAATCCCGAGGCGTTGAAGTAGCAGGGAGCCGATTTCCGCCTTGGTGGATTAGCGCTGAGAATCGCCGTGTCCTTGCGCGGCAAATGGAATGCGAGGCGCCGCCCATTACGCATGGGTTTGACGTCATGCTGAGGTGTACACTCCCCTGATTACCAGCACCTTGCGTGTGGCAAGGAGTATTGTGCGGAACGCGGCGGCCGCGTTCCCGCTTGAAAGGAGATACAATGTACGTTGGACGCATTGTAAGCGTGGGCCTCAACGAAGACAACCACATTGGCGCCACTTACCGGGTATCCAGCCGATCATTCCCAAACCGGCGCGCCGTGATCGAAGGGCAGCGCGTTTCCATCGTGCCCAAGCCCGGGTATGAAGAGGATGTGCACAAGAACCCGTACATCGCCTATAACTGCGTTCGGCTTCCCTGCGAGGGCCTTGTCGCCGTGGTGACTAACGGCAGCCACACCGATCCCATTGCGGAAAAGATCGACGCCGGCATGAACGTGCGCGATGCGCTCATTCTCGGGCTCACCGCCCTGGACTACGAAAAGGATCAGTACAACACGCCGCGTATCGCCGCCGTGGCGGACACGCGCGGCGAACCGCAGGGCTGGCTCGCCGTTGTGCGCAGGGACGGGCTGGAAGTGCGCGCGATGCCCATGCGCCCAAGCTGGTGTTTCTTCGTAGCGACGTATGAACGCAATGTGATCTCCGCCGAACTCACCGAAACCTACGTGCCAACGACCCCTGACGCGGCGTGTACGGAGATTCTCGAGAAAGGCGTCTTTGCTTCGCTGACCAACCCTGTCACCGCGGTGGCGGCGCTGCACGACGGCGAAGTGTTTGCGCTCGCCGCGAAAGACGCGCAGCAGTAGCCGCCTGATGCGCCTGAACAGCATCGGTGAACCCCATAGCGCCCGAGGAATACGAAGGGATATAAGAGCAATCGTTGCACCCCGCCGTGTAGCGGACGAGCAGTTCAGCAATCCATGGTTTTGGCGCGGAAAGAATTCCAGATTCACAGTGGAACGGAACGAAGATGAGCGAAACCTACACGAGTCCCTTGGCGGAGCGCGTAGCCACTCCCGAGATGGTGCGGCTGTGGAGCCCGCAGAAGAAGTTCAGCACCTGGCGGCGTTGCTGGGTAGCCTTGGCCGAGGCGCAACAGGAGCTGGGGCTGGACATTACCGCCGAACAGCTCGACGAGATGCGCGCCAACATGGACAACATCGACTTCGATGCGGCCCATGAGTTCGAGCGGGAAACACGCCACGATGTCATGGCGCACATACACGCCTACGGGCTTGTCGCGCCCGAGGCGAAACCCATCATACACCTGGGCGCAACGAGTTGTTACGTCGGCGACAACACCGACCTGATCCTTATTCGAGAAGGCCTGGAATTGTTGCTTACCAAGGCGGTTTCGGTGTTGGACCGCCTTGCCGTCTTCGCGGAAAAGTGGAAGAATCTGCCCACTCTGGGCTACACCCATTACCAGCCCGCGCAAGTGGTCACGGTAGGCAAACGCGCGTGCTTGTGGGCGCAGGACGTGATCTTTGACATCGAGGACCTTGAAGAGGCCATCGCGCGGTTACGCTGCCGCGGCGTGAAAGGCACGACCGGCACGCAGGCTTCGTTCCTTGCGCTATTTGACGGCGATCACGAGAAAGTCCAGCGGCTGGATCAGCTTGTTGCGGAGAAGCTCGGGTTTGATTCCTCTTATCCGGTCACGGGACAAACCTATCCCCGCAAGGTCGATACGCATGTATTGCGCGCCCTGGCCGCCATCGGCGAAAGCGTGCATAAGTTCGCCTCAGACATGCGGCTTCTTCAGAACCTCAAGGAGATCGAGGAGCCATTCGAGAAAAAGCAAGTGGGCAGTTCGGCCATGGCGTACAAACGCAACCCCATGCGGTCCGAGCGCGCCTGCGCTTTGGCCCGCTTTCTCATGGTGTCGCCGCTGCACTCGGAATTCACCACGGCGACCCAATGGTTCGAGCGCACCCTTGATGACTCCGCGATCCGCCGGCTCAGCCTGCCCGAAGCTTTCCTTGCGGCGGACGGCATCCTCAATCTGTACCTCAGCATCATGGAAGACCCCGTGGTGTATCCGAAGGTCATCGAGAAACGGCTCTGGGCTGAGTTGCCCTTCATGGCCACGGAAAACATCATCATGGCCGGCGTCAAGCGCGGCGGCGACCGGCAAGCTCTGCACGAGGCGGTGCGCCTGCATAGCCAAGAGGCGGCGGCCCAAGTGAAACAGGGCGGTGACAATGATCTGCTCGATCGTCTCGCCGCGGATCCGGTCATTGGAATGAACCGTGCGGAGATTGAGGGTATATTAGACTTAGAGGCCTTTGTCGGCCGGGCGCCCCAACAGGTCTCCCAGTTTGTTGGAGATCACGTGCAACCTGTTCTCAATCGCCATCGCGGCCGGCTTGGCCAACGCTCCGATGTGCGGGTCTAACGAGCCGGGTATGGAAGCCATCAGAAGAACAACCGAGAAGCCAGTGACCGTCATCCTAAACCCCACGGCGGGCGGCCACCGCCAAGGGTATTGGAAGCGCATGGAGGCCCGCTTCGAGGCGTGCTTCGGCGACCTAGAAGTGCTGGAGACCTCGCATCGTGGTCACGCCACCGAATTGGCCCGCCACGCCGTGCAATGCGGTCACACGGAACTGGTGAGCTGTGGCGGAGACGGAACGCTGAACGAGGTGGTGAACGGATGCCTGGTGAACGGCGTCCTGGCGTCTCCCGATCTCAAAATATGGGTGGCGCCGGGCGGAACGGCGACCGACAGCGTGCGTTGGCTACGCCGGAATGAGCGCGCAGGTACCTGGGTCAACGCCGACCTCGGCGAGGTGACGTTCACCGGCAAAAACGGGGAAACCGAGCGGCGGTGCTTCGTAAACGTGGCCAGTGTCGGTCTCGGAGGCATCATTGCGCGCGAGGTCGACCATGCTCCCCGGTTTCTGGGTGGGCGCTTCGCATTCCTCTGGGCGGTGCTGATGAGGCTGCCCCGCTTGACTACGGTTTCGATGCGGGTCGACATGGACGGCGGCACGGTGTGGAACGGCCGATCCATTGAGGTGGCTGTGGCCAATGGGCCGTATTACGGGGGAGGCATTCCCATTGCGCCGGATGCGCGATTCGATAGCGGCCGCTTTGACATTGTACAAATCCGCGAGGTCAGCTTGCTCGGCGCGTTGCGGCGTCTGCCCTCATTCTACCGGGGGCGGCTCAGCAAATATCCTGAACTCGTGCAGTATGCGCATGGAACCCGCATCCACATCGAAACCGATCCGCCGGTCCCCCTGAATCTCGATGGCGAGGCGCCCGGAATGACCCCAGCAACCATAACCCTCCTGCCGACAAAAGTCCCGCTCGCGCTGGCGCCCGTATAAGTAGAACCCCACTCTTACAAACCCGCCGGCAACCCTATAAGCCATAAACTGTTGGAGACACGTAGCTTACATCGCAGAATGCGGGTGTATTCGCAAATAAAATCGCAACAAACCATTTCGGCAATGGCCGAATTCGTAAAACCATGGTACAATCTACATCATAACTACACAGTGAATCGCGCTAAGGCCTCAATTAAGTCTGCCTAAACATAATGGCAAAGGATACACCTTGAAAAATTCCGTATTTCATTGGTTGGTTCTATTATGTTTGACGCCGCTTGGCGTAGCGATGGCCCAGGATAACCCGGACCCCAACGATTTGCTCGCCAATGCCGGCCTGGAGGCGGCCGAGCATGAGGTTATCAGCCTTTGGGAGGAACGCGCGCCAGGGGATTCCAGCGTGTTGGTGACTGGCATGCGGGTGGACTCGGGCGATAACCTGCCCCCGTTTGACCTCTATTTCAACAGCCATGGGGAACCCATCGCGCGCGACACGCTGCGTGAACTGAAGATTGCGCCAAAAGACTGGGACGCGCCGCCTGTTACCCAACCGTCCGCCAGCGACATACCCGGCGCTTCCGTGAAGGCTGCGCAAACGCCGCCTGTCACAGGCAAGGCGCCCCTTGATCTCGTAGCGCTGCCGCCGCTCGACCTGGAAGCCCTAAAAAAGGAAGACGCCGCGCGCGAGAAAGAGTCTCTAAAGGGCGTGAAACGGATCGGCGTGTTTCGTGATTTCGATGAACCGGTGCGTGTCGAGGGGGCAAACGTCAGCCATGGCGCGTGGCGGAAGACGGAAGCGGGCGAAAAGGTGTGGTCGTTGAGCTTTTACTCCCCTGAAGCCGAGGGCATCCGGCTCGAATTCGCTCAATTGGATCTACCGGAAGGCGCGCGTCTCGTTGTGTATGACATCTTCGAACCGGAAGTGGCCGTGGGACCGATCACCGCTATCCCTGAGGGTGACGACGTGTTATGGACCCCCACCATCTTTGCGGAAGAAGTCGTGGTGGAATGCGTGGCGCCCGCTGGCGTGTCGGTGGACGAGGTGAGGATCCACACGGACCAGCTTGCTCACCAGTACGTTTCGTTCGATACACTCACGCGCCTCAAGGCCGGCGCCTGCAATCTGGACGTGGCCTGCTACGAGGACTGGCTGGAAGAATCCTATGGCGTGGGCGGGCTGGGTTCGATTGGCCGGTCGGGTGTGCTCTGGTGCACCGCCAGTCTGCTTGCCGGCGGCGCGGGCGACGATGTCGGACGGCTGCTTCTGACGGCCAATCATTGCCTGACCGGCTCGTCGCGTAGTCCGGGCAACGTTGAGGTCTACTGGTTTTACCAGCGCGACGAATGCGGCGGCCCAATCCCGCCGGTCACTTCTGTGCCGCGCACCACCGGCGGCGCGGACGCGCTCATGCGCGTTGCCGAACACCAAGGGACCGACGTCGCCCTTCTCCGCTTGCGCGAGATGCCCCCCGAGGGGGTGACGGCCTTGGGCTGGTCAAACGAACCATGGGAAGCGTGGACGCCTATAACCGGCATCCACCATCCACAGGGCTCCTACAAACGGATTAGCTTTGGCGATATTCGGCCTTTCGAGGGCGCCGCGGCAAGCGGAATCGTCCCGGAGAATTACACCAAGGTGGTGTGGAACGCAGGAACCACTGAGCCCGGTTCGTCCGGTTCGCCTCTGTTGCTTGACGACCAGGGGCTGTTGATTGGTCAGCTATGGGGCGGCGAAGCCTCGTGTTCGAATCCGTTGGGACCAGATTACTACGGCCGCTTCGACCAATCGTTTCCCCTCATGAAGAACTGGCTGTTCGAACCCGGTGAGCATCCCGCGGACGTAAACAACGACGGCGCTGTCGACTCACTGGACATTCAGATCGTGATCAATGTGGTCCTGGGCCTGTCTGCGCCAGAGGGAGTCACCGAAGAGGATGTGGACGTCAACGGCGATGGGAAAGTGAACGCCCTGGATATTCAATACGTCATTAACGCGGTGCTCGGAATTAAGTAGGCCGCTGATGCTGCGCCGTGGACTTACGGGGTTCGCGCTTCCAGGCCGGACCTCTGATGTTGAGATGGCTCACATTATCTTTGCTCGTGTGGCCGGGTTCGAATATGAAAGCGGTTCGCGAGCCCCGCTACTTGCCCGCGAACCGCTGAAAAATGGTGTGGCGATTCTGTCCGCGCCATCCCGGATAGCGTTGGGTTACTCCTCTTCAGGACGCTCTACATCGATCACGTCGTAGTAATTGGGCGTCGTGCGTGCGGGGCCTTGGCCGTTGGCCCACGTGACTGCGTCAACGATGCCTTCTTGAAAGGTGCTGTCTTCCCACAGTTCAGGCACGTGGCCCATGGCGTTGTAGTAGACCCGGCCATCGCCATACGAGCTTACCCAGATAACGGGCAGCTCAGCGATATCGTAGCCCTCGTGCTCTTCCCGCACGTCTTCAGGCGGATCGAGCACGGCGAGCACCCGCATGTTGTCCCGGTTAAAATGACGGAACACGTACCATTCATCGTAGACTTCCCATTCCTCGGGAATACGTGTGACGGTGGGGTGCGCCGGATCGGTCACGCGCACTGTGCCGGTGAAGTTCGGACCGTGCCAGGCAAACTCGGCGCCGAGCATTTCGACGAATGGACCCGGTTCGCCATCTTCCCCTACCCGGAACGTGTCTGACGCCGAATGGTAGCCGATAAAGCCCCCGCCGTTTTCAATCCACTCGAGCAAGGAGTCCTTGCCTTCTTCGGTCATGGGCGGATGGCCGTCAGTCCCCTCGGTAAGCAAATCGCCGGAGGTATAGAAGATGACGACGTCGTAATTCTCGAGATTCTCCGCCGTGATGTAGCTGGCGTCTTTGGTGTTGTTGATCCGTGCGCCATAGTTCCGCGCGAGATCCGATAGCACGTTTTCCACATGGCTGGGCTCGTCATTGTGCCGCTGAATGACGCCGTGCTCGAAACCCGATGATTTGCTCAGAAATAAGATGTCCATCACTTGCCCATGAGCCGCACTCATCGTGAATGCGATGGTCATTATCATCAACGCGTTGATTGTCCTGTGCAACATGGCCGCAACCTCCTTCTTTACAATGGAGCGCCTAAAGCGATGCTTACGCGCGATCCCGGTTTCCGTGACGCCGCATTGGACAGCGCCAAACTGTTGGCTGTTATGATACCGTAAATCCTCGTTTGCATACGACCCGGAATGAACCCCTGGGATTGGTGGGGGAAAAGCAGGCGCGCGTGTTACCAGAGCGCGCCCTTTTGGGTAGGCAGGCGAACCTCGAAGCGGGTTCCGCCTTCTTCGGGACAGGCGTAGCTTACGGTTCCGCTGTGCGCGGTGACGATGCGGTGCACGATCGCGAGGCCGAGGCCGGTGCCGCCTTCCTTCTGGCTCAGAAATGGCTTGAACAGTGTCTCGCCCGCCGCGGGATCGATGCCGGGGCCATTGTCGATGACCTCGAACACCATGTCCGCCTCGATGCGCTGCACGCGCAATTCGACGGTCCCCTCGCCTTCGGCCACTGCGTCGATGGCATTGTTCACAATATTGGCCAGGGCCTGGGCCATGCGGCCGGGGTCGGCCTCCATGCCGGGCAAGCCAGGCGGCAACGCGCTATCGAGCGTAACGCCTTTCTCCTGCGCCTTCTGCTGACATAACCGGACGGTGCGCGCCACTATGGCTTCGGGATGACAATGCGTTACCTCAATCTCAAAGGGGCGCGCAAAGCCAAGAAACTGCGAGATGGTCTTTTCGAGCTGCGCCGCTTCCTCGAAGATGGTCTGGCCCGTGTCGCGTGTGGCGTCGTCTTCGGCCTTGCGCACGAGCCACTCGGCCATGCCGCTAATGACCATGACGGGATTGCGCAATTCGTGCACCACTCCCGCGGTCAATTCGCCCAGTGACGCCAACTGGCGGTTCAGTTCCGCGGCGCGCTCAACGTTGCGGCGTTCGGTCATGTCGGTGAAGAGAAACACGACGCCATTGAATTCGTCCGCGCCGGTCATCAGCGATGCCGACAGGCCAATCTCCCTCTTCTGACCTTCCGCTACGGTCAAGATGATCTCGCGGCGCGAGATGGGCTTTTGCTCGCGCATCACCTCGCGCATCACGTCCATGAACGGCGCGGCGATGGGCAGGTCTTCCAAATACACGCCCGGCGCGAATTGGTCGGTGTTGCCCCCAAGGAAATCAATGGCGGAGCGATTGGTGATGACGATGCGGCCATTGGCGTCAAGCGCCATCACGCCACTGGGCAGGCACTGGATGATAGGCTCGGCGAAACGGGCGAGTTCCGCTGTGGGGGCGGGCTCGTAACGCGTTGCTTCGGAATCCTGTGATTGCTCCTTGTTCATCAACTATCGCCTGCCTCCTTGTCTCCGGCGTCCTGCAATGCGCGCGCTACGGCGGCAAACTCGTCCAGGCTGACGGTCTGCGCCCGGCGGCCGGGATCCACGCCCGCCGTCTCGAGAGCGTTCATCACGGTCTCGGCGGGCAGGCCAACGGCCGGCGAGCGCGCCAGCGCGTTGCGCAACGTCTTGCGCCGCTTGCCAAACGCCGCGCGCACCAGACGCCGCAGCAGCTCTTGGTCGACATCGGCGTACAATGCAGGCTCGCGCCGGCGCAGCCGCACGATGCAGCTATCCACCTTCGGCGCGGGACGGAAACACGTGCGCGGCACGTGGCGCACTACATCGACCTCGCCATACACCTGCGCCG
>PUMX01000513.1 GCA_003552485.1 Candidatus Hydrogenedentota bacterium | reverse complement strand
CGTTGAGCCGTTAGCGAATGTGATGCGTGCGCCGCGGGACGGAACACGGTGATCTAACGCGCAATCCCACCTCGACAGCGAGCGAGGGGAGGTAGATGCGAAATGCGAGGGGTGGTCCGGCGGCCGTTCAAATCGAGCGGCGTGTCTAATGGCGAAGCCAATCGCCATCCTCCCCGAGGCGGGTGATATCGGGTAATTCCTCGACGGTTTACACGAAAAGTGTAAGAAAACACTTGACATTCCGCGCACTTTGACGTAAACTCAGGTTAAATGCTTGGGTTGCGGTGTGATGATAACGTGTGTAGGCGGTCTGATGCGTCTGCAACGCCGCAAGATATCATAATGCGGGCGAGTTCGTATGGAGACGACGAAAAGAACGCACCCAGATTCCTATCGTGGCCAATACGCCGCCACGGAGGATGATGGCGAGGACAAAGGCCGAGGAGCAACGCCCCGGCGTGGTGGGCGCATTTCTCATGGCGCAAAGGTTAAGCGTGGCCAACTGAATGCTATTCACCAAGGCCGCTATGGCACGGGCCCCGCGCCTTATGGCTATCGGCGGGGGGGGCCGGGCGAGAAGCCTTTGATGGTGGACGACCGAGAGGCAGAGGTGGTGCGCATTATCTTCCGGGAGTATCTGCGCACGCGTAGCACCGGTAAGGTGGTGAGATATCTCGATTCCCGGGATATACGCACCCGCAAGGGCAATCGCTGGTCGCGTCAGGCAGTGGCGATTATCCTCTCGAACAGAACGTACCGCGGCCGCGTCACCTATGGGGATATTGAAGCCGAAGGGCTGCATGAACCCATAATTGAACCGGCGATGTTCTACAAGGCCAACGCCATCCGCGAGCGCCGGCAGCGCAATCGTCAATAGCCCGGCGATGGCTGTGCGTCCGCCGCCCTCTCCGCGCGGTCACGTATGCGAACACTTCCAGTTTATCGTGTTTTCCCGAGGCGCTTCCGGCGCCGCTAGACAACTCAAGGTGTGGAGGGATAGGAACCCAAGGGAGGAGTTCCGTATGAAAGGCGTTGTTCTCGCCGGTGGGCTTGGCACGCGGTTGAGTCCGTTGACGCGTGTGACTAATAAGCATCTTCTGCCCGTCTACAACGAGCCGATGATCTATTACCCGATACGGACGCTCGTCGATGCGGGCGTCTCAGACATCATGCTTGTTACGGGAGGCAACAATGCCGGCGAATTCCTTCGGCTCATCGGCAACGGGGAGGATTTCGGCCTTAAACACATGAACTATACATATCAGAAGAACGAAGGGGGGATAGCCGAGGCCCTTGCGCTTACGCGTCACTTTGTTGGGGATGACAAGGTTGTGGTGATGCTCGGCGACAACTTCGTTCAGGAAAGCATCCGTGGCGCCGTGGACGCGTTTCGCGCGCAACCCAAGGGGGCGAAGATTTTTCTCAAGGAAGTTGAGAACCCCGAGGAGTTTGGGGTTGCTGAGCTTGATGGGGACAAAGTAAGCCGGATTATTGAGAAACCAGCCGATCCGCCCACGCGTTTTGCGGTCATCGGAATTTACATGTACGACAGCGGCGTGTTTGACATCTGCGACACGTTGAAACCCAGCGCCCGCGGCGAACTCGAGATTACCGACGTGAACAACGAGTACATACGCCGGGGCGACATGACCTACGATTTCATCGAAGGCTGGTGGGCGGATTGTGGAAGCTTCGAGGCGCTGTTGCGTTCCAACAATCTTGTGGCCAGGGAGCACGGCGTGACGGACTGATCCCGTTTGGGCCGCCTCAAGCCTCGCGCGCAAGCGTTTCCACCGGTTTTTGGGAACTCCCGCGATCCCTCATTACTCATTAGAAGAGTCTGTTCTGCCCGACTATGTTTGCCGTACTCTCTGCAATCTTGCCCATCTTTCTTGTCGCCGGCATAGGATACTTTCTGCGCCGGAAGTTCGTACTTGATAGTAAGACACTGTCCACTCTGAACATCTATTTCCTCATGCCCGTTCTCGTGTTCTCGAGTCTGTCGGGTGAGCGCATCACATGGGACGTGTACGGACGGTACCTAGCAGCCACGGTGCTTATGCTCGCGGTCATGTGGGGGGTGCTCGCTTTCGCCGCCCGCCTGCACGGCATCCGGGGGGATATGCATGGGGCGTTCATGATGACGATGTTCATGAACCTCGGCAATTTCGGGTTGCCAGTAAGCAAATTCGCATTCGGGGACACGGGACTGGCTCTAGCAGTGATTGTCATGGTTAGCGGCATGTTCTTTCAGAACAGCCTGGCCATTTTCTTTGCTCATCAGAACAGCAAGGGTCTCGGACGGGCTTTCCTCGAAATCTTCCGGTACCCGCTGTTGTACGCCTTCATACTAGCTGTTGTCGCGCAACAGCTGGAATGGCGTCCCCCGGATGTGATTGACCGCGCCATTGATATATCGGCGGGCGCCGCGATTCCTATTCAACTGTTGATTCTGGGGATGTGCATTGCCGAAACCCAGCTTCAAACGTCGTCAAGGGTGTTTTCGGCCACGGGAATCCGCCTGGTCGGCGGTCCGATTGCGGGGGCGCTCATCGTCTGGCTCTTGGGGATGGAGGGCTTGGCGGCGCAAGTGTTTGTCCTGCAAATGAGCGGACCCGTCGCGGTGGGCATGGCGGTGTACGGCGTGCAGTTTGACGTAAAGCCCGGCTATCTTGCCAGCGTTGTTACCTGGACTTTCCTTCTGAGTCTTTTCAGCGTGTCGGTTGTGCTCTTTGCCTTACTGCGGCTGTACTGATCGCCTGCCAGTGCGGCGTGCGGGCGGGGGACGCCGGTTTTCTTTGCCTGTGGTCCGGCGCCGTGATAGAGTTCAATCGAAACTGTGCAGGCATCGCCTTCCATGGTTTGCTACAACATGCGGCTACGCCTGTGGCCTCATTAGATTCTGAACGAATGCGCTTCCCGGACGCGCCTCTATTGGAGCCGCGCTTAAAGCGGGGCTCCGGCCCGCGCCGTTACAGAAGTGGGAGCGAGCCGGACGGCGCTCCGCTCGCCTGTCGAAAGCCGCTCAGGGTTTGCCCGGCGCCAAATGAAAGCAGCGCATGAAGCTTCTGAACCGCTACATCATTCTGCAAGTGTTATCGCCATCGCTATTGGCGTTGGCCGTGATTAGCTTTATAACCGTGTTCAACGAACTACGGGAACGCATCGATCCGGCAGGGGCCGAAATTGTGCGCACGGCGATGCTGCAGGTGCGGCCGATTGACTTTGCGCACCTGGCTATTCTGTTTCTTCCCACAGTGGTGATCTACATTATCCCCATCACGTATATGATGGGCATCCTGCTGGGGTTCGGGCGGTTAGCCGAGCACAATGAGATCACCGCCATGCGGGCGTCAGGCGTGCCGCTCAAACGTATTGTGATGCCCGTGCTTGTGGGCGGCGCCGTCCTCTCAGCGGGCGCGTTCTTACTGCAGGACCGGGTGCAGCCCGCCGCCGTGAACCGCGCCAGTCAGTTGATGTTTGTTGATATTCCGCTACGTATCACGCTGGACAAATTGCCTGCAGGTGTTATGCATGATATCGGGGATTGGCGCTTCTACATCGGCCACAAGGATCCCGAGGCGCAAGCGCTGTACGACATCAACATTCTCGCGCCGGAGCGCGACGGCGGGGCGACGGTATACTATGCGCGCATGGCTCGGGTGCTTCCGGAAGCGCCGCGGACTGCTATTGAACTGCGCGACGGACACATTATCTTCCCCGAGGAAGGCGGGCGACTCGCGCGAAGCACGTTCCAGCGTTGGGTGCTGACACTGCCGGAGCTGATTCCACGGGAAGCGCGGGAGGACCGGCGCGGGTTAAACCTTGCGGAACTCAGGGCGGCCGAGCAACAGTTGGCTGAAGAATATGAGGCAACTGGGGCGACCCGGGCGGCAGAGGAGTTACGGCGCTACCGACGAGAAATCAGCGAGCGCGTGGCCTTACCCTTTGCATCGCTGGCGGTGAGCCTGTGCGCCGCCCCGCTGGCTGTACGCCGGGGAGCCGGCGGCCGCACATACAGCTTCGCCATCGGCGCGGGCGTGTTCTTGGGCTATTATCTCGTAATGATGGTGGCTGAGCGCGGCGGGCTGCAGCCGTTGGGCGAGACGGTGCTCCGGGCCTTCGCGCCCAACCTGGTGCTCGGTCTTGCGGGCGCCTGGCTGATCTGGCGGGTGGACCGGGTATGACCATTCTTGACCGGCATCTTTTCCGTGAATTGACGGCGATGGTGATTAAGGCCCTCGCGACTTTCGTCGGCCTGTTTGTTTTGGTGGACCTACTGGCCAACCTCCGCACTACGATTCTGGCCCATCAAGTTCCGTGGAGCATCGTGGCCGAGTATTATCTGTACTTCAGTCCGCGAATCGCCTTTCAGGCTTTGCCGATCGCGGTGCTCATCGCCACGCTTCTTGTGCTCGGGCGGGCCAGCGAGCGCAACGAGATCACCGCGGCGCTTGCGGGCGGAGTGAGCCTGTACCGCTTGTGCGTCATGCCCGTCGCGGTCGCGGTCGGGTTTACGTGCCTGCATTTCACTCTTGAACAGACCATCGGCGCGCGAGCAATTGACCGCGCTGACCAAATGGAGCGCGTCTACTTTGGCCGCCTGCCCGCGAATCCGCGCGAGGGTCAGAGCTGGGCGAATCTTAGCGGCAACTGGACCTGCCACGTGATCAAGTACAACCGCTTGGCGCACACGGGGGAAGACGTGACTTTGCACGCCATTCGGGAGGACCACGTCGAACAGATCATGGCGGACCGCATCTTCTGGGACGAGGCGCGGGAGCAGTGGATTCTCGAAGACGGGCGTTGGGTTGTGTTTGACGCCGACGTAAACGCCATCCTGCGCGACCAACGGATAACGCAACGCCCCGCGCCCATCGAGGAGACGCCCGAGGAGTTGTTCGTGATGACCCGGCCCGCGGATACCAAGAATGTGTTCGAGTTGCGGTCTGCTATCGAGCGCGCCGGCCGGCGTGGTATGCCCATGACGCCTATGTGGGTGGATTACCACGCGAAGTTCGCGCAGCCCTTGTTGAGTTTCGTGATGGTTTGGCTGGCGATTCCGTTTGCGTTACGGTTGCGCCGCGGCGGCGTGGCGATCGGATTTGGCGCGAGTGTCGCTATCGCCATTGTGTATATCATCGTGCATACGATCAGCATGGGCTTCGGCTACGTCGGAGAATGGCATCCCGTTGTCGCTGCATGGTTGCCCAATGCGTTCTTCCTTGCTATTGGGCTGACGTTGTTCTGGCGCACACCTACGTAGCGCGTGCATGCAGGCGGGGGAGCGCGTGACCAACCAGTGGGCGCGAGGGAAACGGCGTCGCGCCCGCGCGCTTGTCCGGCGGCTGGCAAGAAAAGGCGCCGGGCCGCCTTCTAAGTAGCAGAGGGCGAACCCGGCGCAAGAACCGAACCCGTCGAGACGCCAGGGGTGTTACTCCACCGTGACGCTCTTGGCCAGGTTCCGGGGCTGGTCAACATCGCATCCGCGGTTGGCCGCTACGTAGTACGACAACAACTGCAGCGGAACCGCCACGACGATCGGGCTGAAAGGCTCGTAGCAACTCGGCACGTAGAAGACATCGTCGCTGTGTTGTTCAATGTTCTGGTTGCCTTCCGTGGCTACGGACAGCACGATGCCGCTGCGCGCGCGGATTTCCTGAATATTCGAGACCATCTTATCGTAGGTCTCGCCTTCGACCGCTACACACACCACCGGCAGTTCGTCGGTTACCAGCGCGATGGGACCATGCTTCATCTCGCCGGCGGCGTACCCTTCGGCGTGGATGTAGCTGATCTCTTTCAGCTTGAGCGCGCCCTCCAAGGCGCTGGGAAAGTTGTAGCTGCGGCCAAGGTAAAGCGCGCTTTGCGCGTCGCGATACTTGGGATCCTCGGCGCATCGCTGAATGGCGTCCTGATTGTCGAGGATTTGCTGAATCTTACCGGGAATCTCGCGCAGATAGGCGATCATTTTCTTCGCCTCGGCCTTGTCGATCGTTTCCCGGGTCTCGGCAAGCCAGATAGTGAACAACGCGAAGGCCGTGCATTGTGAAGTATAGGCCTTGGTCGACGCTACGCCGATTTCCGGTCCGGCCTGTTGGTAGATCACGCCATGAGACTCGCGCGCTACGCTGGAGCCCACGGCGTTAACGATAGACGCCACCTTGGCGCCCCGGCTCTTGGCGATACGGATGGCTTCCAGCGTGTCCGCTGTTTCACCGGACTGGGAAACGGGGATCATAAGCGTGTTTTCCGGAACGATGGGGTCGCGGTAGCGGTATTCAGAGGCGAGGTCAAGCTCGACAGGCGTCCGCGTGAATTTCTCGATGAGATACTTGCCGACCATCCCCGCGTGCCAGGCGGTGCCGCAGGCGACGATGACGATCTTCTCGATCTTCTTCAGATCGTCGGTGCTTATGTTCATCTCGGTTAGGCGCACCTCGTCGGAGCCCTCGTCGACACGTCCGCGCAGTGTGTTCTGGATGACTTCCGGCTGCTGATGGATTTCTTTCAGCATGAAGTGCGGGTAGCCTTCCTTTTCGGCGGCGGCGTCATCCCACTCGATGTGGTTGACTTCCAGTTCGATTGTATTACCCTGGAGATCTTCGATCCTGTGGCCGTCGCGCCGGATCTCGCACACCTGTCCGTTATCCAGATAGAGGACCTTGCGCGTAAACCTCAGAATGGCGGGCACGTCAGAGGCGATAAAGGCTTCACCGTCGCCAAGCCCCACAATCAAGGGGCTGCCGTGGCGCGCGGCCACGAGCACATCGGGGTTGTCCTTGCAAATGACGCCGATCGCGTATGCGCCTTCGACGTCCTGAAGCGCGCGCTTGACGGCGGCGAACAAATCGCCTTGGTAATACTTGCGCACCAGATGCGCGATGGTCTCGGTGTCGGTCTGGCTGCGGAATTCGACCCCGTCCGCCTCGAGCGCGGCGCGGATTTCCTGATAGTTTTCGATGATTCCGTTATGGACGACGGCGATTTCCTTTGCGCCGTCGAAATGCGGATGGGAGTTTTCCTCACTTGGCGCGCCGTGCGTAGCCCAACGTGTATGGCCGATACCCAGCTTGCCGCCGAGGGGACTGGCTTCCAGCTTTTCGTCGAGAACCTTCAGTTTGCCCAAGCTCTTGAGGCAGTCGAGCCGGCCTTCATTGACTACCGCAACGCCCGCTGAGTCGTATCCGCGGTATTCCAACCGGTGCAACCCGGCCATGATTACGTTCGTCGGATTGTTGTCCCCGATATAGCCTACAATTCCACACATACCAGTTTGATCCTTTCCTGGGAATGCTTCCGTTCACTCATAATTTGGATGCACTGCAGCGGACTCCCCACGCGATATGCGTCCGGAGGATTGCCTGCAACGGCGTAGATAGGTCTCGTCGCCCCGGCAGACGGCGTCGTGGAAATAGCGGAAGCCCCGGTAATGGAGCCCGTGGACGCATCAAGGAGGCTAGAGCAGATGAGCGGAGTGTATCAGAGCGAGCATGCGGAGTGCAATTCGTCAATCGAATCGGCCAATCTACCGCGGCGCGCTCCTTGACGGATTCGGAATTCCTTGCTATGCTGTAGTGATACAAAATCGTACAGTCTTGACTTTTGGCGCAGGCCCGGAAACCCGCCCCAGCGCAGGAGATCCACCAACCATGAACCGGGTCAAGGGCAAAGGCTTTACGCTGATCGAGTTATTGGCGGTCATCGCAATCATTGGCATCCTCGCGGCTCTGTTGTTGCCATTGCTCGGCCGCGCGCGCGAGGCGGCGCGCCGAGCGAGTTGCGCGAACAACCTGAGACAGTGGGGGCTTGTCTTCAGCCTCTACGCAAACGAGGACGGAGCTGACCGTTTCCCACGCCAATCCTCGACGCCATACTTTTTGTTTGTCGAATCCCGCGATGTGTATCCCGACTACTGGACGGATTATTCGTTGGCGGTTTGTCCCAGCGACCACGGCTACGCGGGGCAGGCGGAGGGCCGGCTTCTGCCGGAAGGCGACGCGATCGATGTGTGGGAAGAAGGCCTGGAACGCGCACGCACGGGAACCGACGATGACCGCGCATGCTTTCATTACCTCATCTCCGCGCCACGATCCTATACATATGCGGGATATCTGGCGCAACGCTGGTCAACGCTCGAAGCGGTCGAGTGGAGCATCAATTCATATTACTTCAAGTACGAGGGGCCGCCGCCGAAGACGGAGGACACACTGTGTGATCCGCCGGGTTTTGTTGTCCAATTGCATGCGCCTGAGACTGATTTTGGACCCGTGGATGTTCCGTTCGCCGAAGAAGGCGATCCCGGCTATCCATACGGTCTCAAAGGAAGCGACGGCGAGCAGGATTCGCAACTGCAGAGGTTACGGGAGGGCGTCGAGCGGTTTCTCATAACCGACATCAACAACCCGGCTGCAACGGCGCAAGCGCAGTCCAATATCCCCGTGATGTGGGATAACGCTTTCCATCCCGGCGGCCCGCCTGAAGGCGAGGAGGAGCGTGAAGAGCAAAGGCCTCTAACGCCGAGGTTCAATCACCCGCCGGATGGCGGCAATGTGCTGTACATGGACGGCCATGTGGAGTTCTTGCAGTATCCGACGGCGGCTTCAGGGCCGCAGGCGGCTCCGGCGGGCGAGTTTCCGTACAGCACGGATATGATTGAGTATTCCCCCGTCGGGTTTCTTGATGTAGCCGAATAGGAGCTGTGACATGCGCGCTGGCGCAGCGCCTGTAACTGACCCACCCCGGCGAAAAGGATACATAACGGCCCGCAACCCCGGAGAACCTCTGCCGTCCGGGGGCTGCGGGCCGGTTGCTAACCGCACTATGTCTCTATCCGCGGCCTTTACTCATGCGCTCGTCGCATTGAGTCTTCGCGCTGGCTCAGTGCCAAGCGTAGCCAGGCCATTCAACATCCTCGTCCGGATAGAATTCTCCGTAAGGCCCTGGCGCAAATTCATGGAGCATCTCATGGAACACGATGCCGGCGGCGTTCATGGGGAAGTTGTCCCCCGTGGGAAACTCCACACCGTCGAGCACGACGGTACCAGTCTGGTTGCCCGTAGGCCACCGCTCAAAGGATACGTGGCCGTCCATGTAAAGGATGTTACACCCGCCCGGTACGTGGTTGAAATGGCCGTCATCGGCGATGTTGTCCCACATGATGGCAATGTCCGACTGGGCCTGAGCGCCTGCCGCAGGATTGTTAATGTCCGTGATGAAGAAGCGTTCGATGCCCTCCCGGAGGCGCGGAATACTGGCCATGTCGCCCAGCGGCGCATCCAGTTGCCAATCTTCGTGGGCATACATGACGTCTTCGAAAATCCGTAGCCCGAGCCCAATAGCGCTAGTCTCCAGGTTTTCCACCCGCTCTGGCGTGTCCACCATGTGATCGGTTAACGCCCAGCCCAAATACGTGTACGGATGGTCGCTGACTTCGCAGGGGTATACCCGGCCGGTGTTTGCGTACCCGTCGACGGCGCGGTAATTGTCGCTGCCCGTGTTGCCTTCGTCCCAAGTTTCCAGCGCGGTCCGGCCATCGGGGTTGCTGGGGCAGATAAGCACGTCAAAATCGGTCAAGTACTCGGGGTAAACAGCTTCGGCATCGAAGATCTGCTCCCAACTCGAAACCGTGTTGTCGCAACGGCGCGTCTTGATCGCCGGAAACGCGTCGCGGTTTTCGTTGGCGTACATCTTGAAGATGGTGCCCATCTGCCTGAGGTTGTTGGCGCAACTTGCGCGCCGCGCCGCTTCGCGCGCGCGGGCCAATGCCGGCAGCAGGATCGCAGCAAGGATCCCGATGATGGCGATGACCACCAGCAACTCGATCAAGGTGAAACCGGTACGTTTGCACATGGCGAATATCTCCTTTTTCCGCTTGCTCTTGCGCAAGCAATGTGGTTGTTAGGCAGCGCTAAACATGTTAACAGGCCTTTAGTATATAGGTAAGCTGAGGGTTTGTCAAGTAGGTTGAACAAATGTTTGTTGGCGTGTGCGGAGTGGGCGCCGATATGCCGGGAACAACGGGCCGTAGTGTTCGCGGGAGAGGGTTGAGAGATGTCGCGTTACGGGCCGAAAAGCAGCACGAGCGGTCCGAGGACTAGCGTTCCGATTATTGGCGCAAGCAGCGAAAAAATGATCCACAGCACGCAGAAGGTAAGGATATCGCCGATGTTCATATCCACGATCAGATAGATCATTATCAGTGAGATCACGAAGCACAGCAGCCATAAGGCGGGCCCTATTAGTGGAAACTGGAGGACGAACCAGCCAATCCCCGCCCAGAAAAGCCATACCCCGAAACTCTTGAAGATGAGGGGGATCTGGTCTTGCAGGATTCCTGCGGTGACGAAGAAGCTGCTGAATCGCAGGGCCATGTAGAGCGCGATGTGAAATGCGGCGAACCGCAGTAGTGGGCGCAGCGCAAAGGCGAACCATGCCAACGCCGCAGGGTAGTCCGCCTCGGTAGCCCTTTCTAAAGCCTGCGTGGGATCCGTGGAACTGCGTTCGGGTAGGGGGTCTGTTGTGAACACAAGGAAGATAGTGACTACAATAATGGCTACTCCAGCAATGGCCGCGGCCGCTTGCTTGCGGCGCTCCCATTCTGCTCGTTGCCTGAGGTCCGAATCGGCCTCGTTCTCCGGGGGACGGCCTGGTTCTGGTTGCGCATCCAAGGCAAGCGATGACAATGCCTCCGCGCCGCCGGCCCCGGTTTCTTCCGCCGCCAAGGCGCGCAGCCGGTCCTGTGTCTCCGCCATGTTGAAACAGATGTGGCACAATAGCCCTATTGCCGTTTGATGCTGGTCCCAGTCGCCGCGGAACGCCCGGCCGCAGCGATTACACTGGGTAGGGGCGGTTTGTTCCTCGGCGGTCATGTCTTTACGGTTGGCGGTGGATGCCGGCCTGTTTTCGACGCGGCGCTCCGGCGCCGACGGACTGACAAACGCGTCCTCGATTGGGGTGGTGTTATGTTCGGTGATCGCGAGCACGGCGCCACACTTGGGACACTGTTCGCTGGCGCCCACGGCGAATTCCGACACACGTAGCTGGTGTCCGCATTCGCACGCGCAAATCACATCGCCCATCGCTATCCTTTCTGCGTGACCAAGACCGCCTCTGTTCGCCGGGAAACGAGTCTACCGTTCAATCTGGCACGCTGCGTTCTGGCGGCGCAAGTCGAGGCGGCTTCGTAACGCAGCGCCGATGTCTGGTATACTCTCTAAGGGAATTGACCATCCGCATCATTGAACCAAATCATGCCTGTACAACTACCGCGTTTACACTATAGCCGAACCATCGCCGAGACGCTGCGCAGCGGCCAAGCGCCAGCCGTTGATGCCGTCGGGCTGTGGGGATCGAGCAAGGCGCTGATCGCCGTGCAGATTGCTGAGACGCTCGAGCGGCCCCTGCTCCTCGTGACGAAGAGCCGCATCGAGGCCGAGAGCGTCTACGAGGATCTCGCCACCTTCGCTGATCCGGATCGCTGCGCACACTTGCCCGCATGGGAAGTGCTGCCGACGGACGTGATGGACCCGGCCGACGACATTGTAGCGGAGCGCATGTACACCCTCCAGCGCCTTGCCGGCGCCATGCGCGCGGGCGACTCGAACTATACTGTGGCGCCGGTGCGTTCGTTGCTCCAGTACGTGATCGGCCGCGAACACTTGGAAGCGCGCAGCATGCGGCTTGCGGTGGGTGATGAGTTCGACCTCGAAGACTTGACGGCCCAGTTGATCGAACTCGGGTATGAGCGCGAGGTGATGGTAGAGCAACGCGGCCACATTAGCGTGCGCGGCGGCATTCTTGACATTTTTCCCATTTCGGCGGAACTGCCCTGTCGCATCGAGTTCTTTGGCGACGAAATCGAATCCATTCGCCGATTCGAACCGGAGACGCAGCGCAGCGTTGATTCGACCACTGAAGTCACAGTGTTGCCACGCTCTGAAAAGGCGATGCTCACCGCTGAGGACGAGATTGGCCATCGCCTGGCGCCCGTGACCAGTTATTTGCCCGCGAATACGCTGGTCGTTATCGACGAGCCTTTGGCTGTGCGCGAAGAGGCGGAGCAACTGGCCGAGCAGTTCGGCGACCGGCCGTTCTTCATGGACTGGGAAACGGCGGCAGAGCAGCTCGGAAAATTTCCGCGCATTCACCTTGCGCAGTTCGCGCAACGCAGTGAAAATGGCGCCGTGCGCGTCGATGCGCCGGTCCAGAGCATTCCTGGCTGGAAAGGCGATTCCGAGGGGTTCTGGCGCCAGTTAGCGCAGTGGGAGGCGGCCGGGTATACCGTTACGCTGTTCTGCAATAACACCGGTGAGCGCCGCCGGCTCATGGAACTCCTTGACGAGCGCGGCTACCGTCCCGGCCAAGGGAGCTTCGATCTGCGCGTCGAGCTGGGTCACCTACAGGCTGGATTTGTGTCGAGCAAAGACTCCCTGGCGGTGCTCAGTGAGCGCGAGATCTTCGGCCGCCACTTCATTCGCCGCAAACGCCGCCGATTCGAGGCGGGTTCCGCGCTCACTACGTTCAGCGATCTGAAGGTCGGGGATTATGTGGTGCATGTCGACCACGGCGTGGGCAAGTACCTGGGCTTGCGCCGGTTTGCGGGCAAGGCGGGGGACTTCCTGACGCTGAAATATGCGGGCGGCGGCACGTTGTATGTGCCTGCGTGGCACATCGACACGGTGCAGAAATACACGGGGGGCGATGGCAGCGTCCCGAAGATCGATAAACTCGGCGGCGCCACCTGGGCAAAGACCAAGGAAAAGGTCAAGAAGTCCGTTAAGGATATGACCGACGAATTGCTCCAGCTCTACGCCCGGCGTGAGAGTCAACAGGGAACGGCTTTTTCGCCCGACACCCCCTGGCAGGCTGAATTCGAGGAAGCCTTTGCTTATGAAGAGACGCCCGACCAGGCGCGCGCCATCGATGAGGTCAAGCGCGACATGGAGAAGCCCCAGCCCACGGATCGGCTCATTTGCGGGGACGTAGGGTATGGAAAGACCGAGGTGGCGCTGCGGGCCGCGTTCAAGGCGGTAGTCGAAGGGTGTCAAGTCGCGGTGCTCGTGCCGACGACGGTCCTGGCCGAGCAGCATTACCTGAATTTCGTGGAACGGCTGGCGGACTATCCCGCGCGCGTCGAAATGATGAGCCGGTTCCGGTCTAGCGCTCAGTTGCGCGCAACGGCGGAACGCCTGAAATCCGGCGAAGTGGACATTGTTATCGGCACACATCGCCTGTTGTCCAAGGATATCCAGTTTAAGAACTTGGGCCTGCTCATCATTGACGAGGAGCAGCGCTTCGGCGTAGCGCAAAAAGAGAAGCTGAAACAGTTGCGCACCCAGGTGGACGTGATCACGTTAAGCGCCACGCCGATCCCGCGCACCCTGAACATGTCGCTCATGAGCGTGCGCGACATGAGTATCATCAATACGGCGCCCAACGACCGGCTTCCCATTCACACGTGCGTCGAGGCCTACGACGAACGGCTCATCGAAGAAGCGATTCGCCGCGAGTTGGCCCGGGAAGGCCAAGTGTTCTTCGTGCATAACCGCGTTCAGTCCATCATGCCCTACGCGGACCTTGTGCGCCGGCTGGTCCCTGAAGCGCGGGTTGCCGTGGGCCATGGGCAAATGCCCGAAAAGGAACTCGAACGTATTATGACGGCTTTCGTGCGGCACGAGATTGATGTGCTCGTATGCACAACCATCATTGGCTCGGGGCTCGACATTCCCAACGCGAACACCATCATTATCAACAATGCGGATCATTTCGGACTCTCCGAGCTGTACCAGTTGCGCGGGCGCGTGGGCCGATACAAGCACCGGGCCTTCGCGTACCTGCTGGTTCCCGGCGACAAGGCCCTGAGCGAAGACGCGCAGCAGCGTCTTAAGGCGCTCGAAGAATTCTCGAGCTTGGGCTCCGGGTTGCGCATTGCGATGCGCGACCTCGAGATTCGGGGATGCGGCAATCTGCTCGGCGCGGAACAGCACGGCAACATCGCGGCGGTTGGCTACGAAACCTACACGCAACTCATCGAGGAAGCCGTCGCAGAGATTAAAGGCGAAACGGTGCGCCGCGTCACGTTGCCGCCCTTCGATATCGCGGTAGACGCTTACATCCCTGGCGATTATGTTCCGGACGAGCCGCAGAAGATTACGCTCTATAAACGTATCAGCAGCGTGCACAGCCCCGAAGATGTCGATGACATGACCGACGAATTGCGAGATCGCTTTGGTGAACCGCCTGCGCCGGTGCGCCGGTTGCTCGACGTGATGCGTGTGCGAGCCTTGGCTGCCGAGCTTGGCGCGCGCCGCGTCGTTTCGGGCAAACAGACGCTGGTCGTGGAGATGGACTCTGGCCGGTTCCACGACGCCTCGGCCCGCATGGAGCTCGAACAGCGTTACGGCAAACGCATCAGCCTGTCCTGGAACAAGGTTCCCGCCATCGAATTGCAGGCCAGAGAGGCCGAACCCGAAACCGTGCTGCGCGACGCCAAGGAACTTCTCGACGCGTTGTTGGAGATGTAGTTCGGAAATTTCTACTTTGTTTTGGACAGGATTAACAAGATTAACAAGATTTAAGGGGGGGTCTTCTCTTATGTTGAGTGTCAGCGGCTTCGGGGCGTAATTGTGACGATTGACGAATTGACTGAAAGAGTCATTGGGTGCGCCTATTATGTTCATGGGCAGCTTGGCGCGGGATTTCTTGAGCGGGTTTATGAAAATGCGCTGCGTATAGAACTCAACGCCGCCGGTATAAGCGTAAAACAACAACAACCCGTAAACGTTTGGTATGCTGGAGAATTGGTGGGTGACTTTCAGGTTGATCTTCTCGTGGTAAATCGTCTAATCATTGAACTGAAGGCGGTCGAGAATCTTCGAAAGGAGCACGAAGTCCAATTGGTGAATTACCTTGCTGCGGCGAACATTGACGACGGATTGCTTATCAATTTTGGCACATCCGTTGATATCAGGCGCAAGTTTAGAAGGTATCAACGGAAAGTTTAACGAAGAGATACAACCAACAACATAAGCTAGATTTGCTGTCAGAGAATCTTGTCAATCTTGTTAATCCTGTCTATTTACTAGCGGGGGTTCAATGGAAGTTATTATTCGCGATACACGAGAGCAAGCGGTTCAACTGGTGGCCGATGTCATGGAACAGGCGATTCGGCGTAAGCCGCGCATTGTGCTGGGTTTGGCGACGGGCCGCACGATGGAGTCGCTATACGACAAACTAGTGGAAAAGCACGAATCCCTGGGGTTGGACTTCTCGCAAGTGACCACGTTTAATCTTGACGAATACGTTGGTCTGACGGCTGATGATCCCAATTCTTACCGTTACTACATGGACAAACACCTGTTCAGCCGCATCAACATTGATCGCCTAAACACGCTCCTTCCCGATGGCGCGGCGGGGGATCTTGACGCGGAATGCCGCTACTACGAGGAACTGATAGGCTCGGTCGGCGGTATCGATTTGCAATTACTTGGACTCGGACAGACCGGGCACATCGGCTTCAACGAACCGCTTTCCGCTATGTTCTCGCGCACGCGGCCGAAAGCGCTGAGCCCGAAAACGGTTGAACAGAATGCGCCGCTCTTTCCCGATCCCGAACAGATGCCGCGCCGCGCTCTCACGATGGGTGTGGGCACCATTCTCGATGCTCGCCGATGCATGATGCTGGTGACCGGCAAACAGAAGGCGGAAGTAGTTGCGAAGGCGGTGGAGGGTCCAGTTACGTCGATGCTGTCCGCTACGGCGCTGCAATTGCATCCGCGCTGTACCGTGGTTGTTGACGCGGAGGCGGGCTCGAAGCTCGAGAATCAGGAGTACTATCGCTGGATCTTCGAGCACGAGCCAGAATGGCTGGCGTATCAGTAGGGGTGAACCGTGAACGCGCTAACAGACGCAGACGACGTTTTCCTCTGTCCGGTGAGGGGAATGCCGCCGGGCGCCTTGATTCACCGGCGGACGTTGTGGTCTTATGCAGAGATTAACGGGAAGGAGGACCCATGAACAAGTACGATGTCATCGAATATATCCGTGAACGTTGTATCATCGCGGTTGTGCGCGCCGACACCGGGGGAGAAGATCTTCTCCGCGTGGTGGAGGCGGTCGCTGAAGGCGACGTTCATTGTGTGGAAGTCACTATGACCACGCCCGGCGCTTTGCGTTGCGTCGAGGAGGCTTCAGCCCGGATGCAGGACACTGACGCGTGTCTGGGCGTCGGAAGCGTGCTGGATGGCGAGACGTGCCGCCAGGCCATCCTCGCTGGCGCGCGTTACATTGTGTCGCCTACGCTGTCGCGCTCCGTTATCGAGACGGCGCGCCGCTATGGCGTGCCGGTCATCGCCGGCGGGTACACGCCTACCGAGATGCTGAACGCTTGGGAATGGGGCGCCGACATGGTGAAGCTGTTCCCCGCTAACATTGGCGGTCCCGATTACATTAAGTCGGTCCTGGGACCGTTGCCGCAACTTCTCATTGTGCCTACCGGCGGCGTTATGCTCGACAACGTGGGCACGTTTCTTAATGCTGGGGCCGCGGCCCTTGCGGTGGGAGGCAATCTCGTGTCGAAACGGCTACTGCTGGATCGTGATTTTGCGGGAATCACGGCAAACGCCCGCGCCTTTGCTCACGCCGTCGAGCGCGTGCGCGAACACCAGTAGCGTGCGCGCCAACCTGCCGCCAGGGCATGGTTGTTACAGTAGGTGTGCGCTGCGGCTCGAACCCTCCCGCAAAAGCAGAGTGACCATGGGCATATACGAACCCGTCATTCGTTCGCTTGCCTTCCTCGGGGACGCGGAAGCGATGCACGATCGCGCGGTGCGGCTGGGAAAGCGCCTAGGGAAGTCTCCCCGGGTGACCCAGTGGCTTACCCGGCGCTACGCGGTGGAAGACCCGCGCCTGCGCTGTGTCGTCGCGGGGCTCGAATTCCCGAATCCGATTGGGTTGGCTGCGGGCTACGATAAGAGCGGTCACACGGTCAAGGCGTTGGCTTCGCTCGGTTTTGGCGCGATCGAGGTAGGGTCAGTCTCAGCCGATTCCTCGCAGGGCAATCCGCGTCCGCGATTGTGGCGGGTTCCTCGGGATCGGGCTATCGTGGTGAACTATGGGTTGCCCAACGAGGGCGCCGAGCAGATAGCGCGCCGGCTGCGCGATGTGGAGCTACCGGTTCCGCTTGGAATCAATGTGGTAAAAACGAACCGGGGCTACGCCGAACCCGAAGAGGCCGTTTTCCCCGATTACGAGGCGGGCGTTCGCATGGTGAATGGGGCCTGTGATTACCTCATGCTGAATCTCGGCTGCCCCAATATAGAATCGGAGCGTGATTTCTTTGGGACGCCGGGGCGGATCGCCGAACTGTTGCGACGGTTGGATGCGATGGAACTCAACACGCCCGTCTTCCTCAAGGTGTCTCCGTGCGGCGGCGACGCGTTCTTGGACCAATTACTGGAAGAGGCCGATCCCTATGAATGGGTGAAGGGGTTCATGTTTAACCTGCCGCCAGGGAAGCCGGTTCCCCTTTCGGTCTCGGCCGAAAAGCTCGAGACCATGCCCGGCGCCATTGCTGGTAAGCCAATCCAAGAACTCATCGATGAACGCACCGCGGCCTTGTATTGTCGAATGGATAGGCAACGGTACAGCCTCATCGCTGCGGGCGGCGTATTCACCGCGGAAGACGCGTATCGCAAGATTCGGCTCGGGGCGTCACTGGTCCAATTGCTCGCCGGTCTTGTTTATGAAGGGCCGGGCATCGTGCGCAGCATCAATGAAGGCTTGCTCGCCCTGCTCGAACGGGATGGCCTCAACCACATTCACGATGCGCTCGGCGTAGATGCGAGGTAAGCTGCCGCGCTAAGGAACACGTGTCTGTGCTTGGCTGCACAGTAACGTCACCGCGTTCGCTAACACAACACCGCATGGATTCGAATTGACACCGCTTGACTTACCAAACCTCACCGGCGCGGCGCCACGTTGTCGCAAGCAGATCGAGCAAGGCATGGAACAAGGCCTGCACATCGGCGCGCAGGCCTTCGTCTCGATCGACAAAAAGGTGGCGGCCGATTTCGCCGGCGGCGAGTCGCGCCTCGGAACGCCTATGAGCCCCGATACAATCATGCCTTGGTTGTCAGCGGGAAAACCAATTGGCGCCGTGGCTGTCGCGCAACTCTGGGAGCAGAAGAAGCTCGACTGGGACACAGCCGTGGCCGCCATTATTCCGGAGTTTGGGGTTAAGGGCAAGGAATCTGTCACATTCCGGCACATTCTCACCCATACCGGTGGATTCCGTTGGGTCAACCTTCACGGACCGGATTTGTCGTGGGACGAAATCATAGAACGTATTTGCGCCGCGCCGCTGGAACGGGGCTGGACGCCCGGAGAAAAGGCCGGTTACCACGTCATGACCAGTTGGTACATCTTGGGCGAAGCGATTCGCCGTCTCGACGGGCGTCCCTACGAGCAAT